>JBAVIK010000394.1:0-7973 GCA_049686815.1 Acidimicrobiia bacterium
AACTACGGGTCAAGAGGGCAAGGCCTGAAGCTCAAGACCGGGATGGCGTTGTGCATCGAGCCGATGTTCAACATCGGACGCCGCCACACAAAAGTCGATCTCGACGGCTGGACGGTGCGAACCGAAGACGGTTCCTTGTCCGCTCATTGGGAGCACACGGTGGCGATAACCCCTGATGGCCCACAGGTATTGACGGCAGCAAGCGAGCCGGTTCCAGTGGAATTTGAGGAGGCTTCAAGCCACAGCTAGTATTCGGGGTCTGGATCGTCTTTTCATTGGCCGAAAAGACGGTTTTTCCGTCAGGGCGTCGTCGCCCGCAATCACTGAGTCGCTCCGGTTGCCGACGATGGCCTGGCCACGCTCGCGCGTAATGGCGAGCTGAGAGTTTTGGAGAATGGAAATGAAGGTAAGACCTTCGACAAAGAAGATGTGTGAAAAGTGTCGGATCATCCGACGCCGCGGTCGCGTGTGGGTGATCTGTTCCAATCCCCGCCACAAGCAAAGGCAAGGCTGACCAATGGCTCGAATTTCTGGTGTCGACATCCCACGCGACAAGCGTCTCGAGATTTCGTTGACCTACATATACGGGATCGGCCTGACCCGAGCCCAGCAGATCTGTGCTGAGACCGGAGTCGACGGCGACACCCGTGTCCGTTCTCTCACAGATGACGAGGTCGCAAAGATTCGCCGGTTCATCGAAGCCAATTACGAGGTCGAGGGTGACCTTCGACGAGAGGTTCAGCAGAACATCAAGAGAAAGATCGAAATCGGCAGCTATCAGGGCATCCGTCACAGACGCGGTCTGCCCGTGCGTGGTCAGCGCACACACACCAACGCTCGCTCTCGTAAGGGCCGTCGTGTGGCGATTGCCGGCAAGAAGAAGGTGACGAAGTAGTGGCTCAACAAGGCGCCAAGAGGGTTCGCCGGCGCGAACGGAAGAATATTTCGCACGGTCAGGCACACATCAAGGCGAGTTTCAACAACACGATCATCAACATCACGGATCAGACCGGTGCCTCGGTTGCGTGGACATCTGGCGGTTCGGTCGGTTTCAAGGGTTCACGCAAGTCGACTCCCTATGCCGCTCAGGTGGCAGCAGAAGAAGCCGCCCGACGCGCCGGGGAGCATGGGATCCGCAAGCTCGATGTCATTGTCAGTGGCACAGGGTCGGGCCGTGATACCGCTGTCAGAACTCTGCAGAATATGGGTATGGAGATCAGCTGGGTCAAAGACGTAACCCCGATGCCTCACAACGGCTGTCGGCCGAAGAAGAGGCGACGCGGCTGATGGCTCGTTACACAGGACCCAGACACAAAGCTTGTCGTCGTGCCCGCACTCAACTCTGCCAGTCGAAACGGTGCCCGGTCGAGCGTCGTCCTTATCCCCCGGGTGAGCATGGCCGTGGACGTGTACGTGAGAGTGACTACCTGATCCAGCTGCGCGAGAAGCAAAAGCTGCGAACCATGTATGGGGTACTCGAGAAGCAGTTTCGCAACTACTACAAGGAAGCTGCCAAGCGTGGTGGGATAACCGGTGACGCCCTCCTTCAGTTGCTCGAGCAGCGTCTTGACAATGTGGTGTGGCGATCCGGTCTGGCCGCCACCCGCCCCCAGGCCCGCCAGATGGTCAACCATGGCCACTTCCTCGTCAACGGAAGAAAGGTCGACATCCCCTCATTCCAGGTGAAGCCAGGAGATGAGGTGACCGTCAAGGAGCGGAGCCAGGATTTGATCATGATCCAGCACGCAGTTGACACCCAAGACCGTCTTGTTTCTGATTGGCTGACGGTGGATCCCGACGCCCGCAAGATCACAGTCAATGCCCATCCCCGTCGCGATCAGATCGACACCGACATCAACGAACAGTTGATTGTCGAGCTCTACTCGAAGTGAGGTAACCGAGTTGCTGATTGTTCAACGTCCCCAAATCGAAGAAGAAGTCCTGGGCGAGAATCGCTCCCGAATCATCGTGGAGCCCCTCGAACCAGGCTTCGGTTACACGCTCGGCAACACCATGCGTCGGACGCTTCTGTCGCGCATCCCAGGTGCTGCAATCACCACGATCCAGATCGAGGGTGTCGAGCATGAATTCTCGACCATCACCGGAGTGGTTGAAGACGTCGTCGACATCATCCTGAATATCAAGCGTGTCGTCATCCGAATGGACGGTCACGACGAGCAGACGTTGTACCTGTCCGCCAAGGGTGCCGGAGATGTCAAAGCCGGCGATCTGAAACTCCCTGCGGGAGTCGAGGTGGTCAATCCAGATGCGGTCATCGCAACCCTGAGTGCGTCCGGAAGACTCGAAATGGAGCTAACGATTGCCGCAGGTGTCGGCTACCGCACCGCCGACGGCAACAAAGGTGGTTCCTCCACCATCGGAGTGATTCCGGTTGATTCCATCTTTTCACCAGTGCGAAAAGTCGCTTATCGGGTGGAGAACACCCAGGTTGGCCAGATGACCAACTTCGACAAGTTGATCATCGACAGTGAGACGAATGGCGCCATTCAGCCCTCAGAAGCAATTTCCTCAGCCGGCAAGACGCTTGGGGAGCTGATGGGCTTGTTTGCTGATATCGGCGAAGGCCAGGGTCTCGAGCTCGGCGATGTCGAGCCTGAGATTTCGGGGTCACCCGATCTCGATTTGCCCATCGAAGCTCTCGACCTTTCCGAACGCCCGCGCAACTGCCTCCGACGTGCTCAGATCAAGACCGTGGGTGAGCTCGTCGAGCGAACCTCTGATGATCTGCTCAACATCACCAACTTCGGTCAGAAGAGCCTCGACGAGGTGATCGCCAAGCTCGATGAACTGGGGCTCAGCCTTGCCGATTCCCCGTCCGGCGGAGGCATGAACTGATGCCACGCCCCCGAAAGGGACAACGGTTTGGTGGTTCACCAGCACACGATCGGCTGATCATGGCCAATCTGGCGACGGATCTCTTCATGCACGACAAGGTGATGACCACCGCCGCCAAAGCAAAAGCGGTACGACCTCTTGCCGAGAAACTGATTACCAAGGCGAGAAGTGGTGACCTTCATGCCCGTCGGGTGATCCTCAAGACGATCACCAACAAAGATGCGGTCCATCCGCTGTTCGACGACGTTGCGCCTCGTTATGTCGACCGTCCGGGGGGGTATACCCGGATCACCAAGCTTGGCCCCCGTCGTGGAGATGGTGCCGAAGAGGCAATCATCGAATTGGTCTGAGTGGTGACCGGTTTGGTCGCCTGCCGATAATCTGGGAGAGAGCCGCCCAAACGGGCGGCCTTTTAAGTAGGCGAGCCCGCTGATCTCAGCTGAATGCGTTGGCGAACACTCCAACGAAGACACCGAGCATGACGATCACCACCCCGAAGAGGAGCACGTGCATCGGTGACATTCTTCCGGGTAGCCACTTCGAAGCGAGCATTCCGTCGGTGTAGACCACCGCTCCAAACAGCACCATGATCAAACCGGCGATAAGAAGAAACACCGAGATGAGATCGGGTAGGAAGACCATCAGCATCAGCGCCCCGAAAGACACTCCGAACATCATCCTCGTGAACACCCATTCGGGGAGCAGCGAGCCGAATTTCTTCTCCGCAGCGGCAATGCCACGGTCCACGGGCCGGAGCAGAGAATTCTTGTCGGGAAGAGTGAGTTTCACTCGTCCCCTGCTCTTCTTGGTTAGCTCAGACTCGAAAGCGTCGGCGTCTGATAGCTCTATGAGGATCTGCTCGCCCTCAGCCGCCATCCGGTAGCCGGTGGGGCTTCTCTCCAATCGAATCTCGGACAGAGACCAGTTTCCGATTGTCTCGTCACCCGCGGCGATGCTGAGACGGTCATTCTCGAGAACTACCGTCGCAGGCAGGCCTTTTCTGTCGCCGATTGTCTTTAGTGACGCGGTGAAGCTGCCCATGCTTGATTATCGGTCGCGACATAGTCCGACTTTTGTGTTTTGTTGGCGCCCTTGGCTGCCTAGTTGCCCGCCGCCACGAAGATCCCGGTGGCTAGGAAAAGCAGAATGAAGATAAGTCCGATTCCCAGCAGCACCGTGCCGATGATTCCGAGAATCTTCCCGGCATTTGCCGATCCACGATTGACTGGGGGACGGCGGCCCGAGTCGATCGCCTCGAGCTCGTTTTTGCCCATCACCCAGGCAAAAGGCCCGAGAACCTGGCAAAGGACCACGGATAGGATCCCTAGGACCAGAGCTGTTGTGGCCTGGCTTGCTTCAGGATATTGGTTGGGGTCTTGGGGAAACGGCTGGTTGGTCATGGCCGTGGAGTATCGCACAACTGCTCGCTCGAAGCCACGGGTTAGCCTCAGTTGTGATGTCTCAAGCTCGCTATATCGATTTCAACCGTCAGGAATGGGCCAAGTTGCGGGCCAACACACCTCTGACACTCACAGCAGAGGACGTTGACAAGCTCAGGGGAATCAACGTCCAGCTCGATGTCGACATGATCGAACACACTTTCCTGCCCCTGTCACGGCTGATGAACCTCCATGTGCAGGGCAGCCAACAGCTGGCGACGGTGACCGACACGTTTCTCGGCACGCCACCGCATCCCGTGCCATTCATTGTCGGGATTGCTGGTTCGGTCGCGGTTGGGAAATCGACCATATCCCGTGTGCTCCAGGCACTGCTCGCACGATGGCCCCAGCATCCCAAGGTCGAGTTGGTGACTACCGACGGGTGGCTCTACCCAAACGCACTGCTCGAGGAGCGGGGTCTCATGGATCGGAAAGGGTTTCCGGAAAGTTATGACCGCAAGGCCCTCCTCGACTTCGTATCCAGCGCCAAGGCAGGTGAAGAGCTTCTCGAGATACCCCTCTACTCCCACATCAAGTATGACGTCCTGGTCGGCGAATCCCGTGTGCTCAGCGAACCCGACATCCTCCTCGTCGAGGGGCTCAATGTGCTTCAGGCGGGAGACAGTGGGGCATTCGTCTCCGACTATTTCGACTTCTCGATATTCGTTGACGCCGAAATCGAACACATCAAGAACTGGTATATCGATAGGTTCCTGACGTTGAAGCAAACGGCGTTCGCCCAGCACGACGCGTATTTCCGACGCTATGCAGATCTGACCGAGAATCAGGCGAGGGATGTCGCAGCCGACATCTGGGACCGCATCAACGAACTGAACCTCGTCGAGAACATCCTGCCGACACGAGATCGAGCGGATCTCATCTTGGAGAAGGCTGCCGACCACACCATGCGTCGGGTCCGGCTGCGGCGTTAGACCGAGCCCTCCAAGACCTCATAGAGGTTCCAGGTGCCGGGCACTCCCTTGAGCTCATGTGCTCCGCAATCTCCAAACTGCACCTCGGAGCCGACCACTAGATCTTTGACGGTGCTCGACACCATGATTCCGCCGTTCTCAGCGGCTCCCATAACCCTTGACGCGATGTGTACCCCGATACCACCGACGTCGCCATCACGGACTTCGATCTCGCCGGTGTGAATTCCAGCGCGAATCGGGACTCCGATCGTCTCGAGATCTTCTTTAAGGGTGATTGCGCTCATGATCGCCCGTTGCGGTCCATCGAATGTCGCCACGGCACCATCCCCGGTCATGGCGACTTCAACGCCCCGGAACCGTCCCAGGTTCTCTCTTACGATCCGGTCGTGGTCGGCTCTCAGATCGAGCCATCGCTCATCACCGAGCTGTGCGGCTAGAGCCGTAGATCCCACGATGTCGGTGAACAGCACAGTGGACAGCATCCGATTCGACGGGGCTACTTCGCGCTGACCAGTGAGGAATTCCTCAACGAGATCGAGCGTCTGCCCGAACTCGCTGTGGAAAGGAATCGTGTCCGCACCATCGACCACTTCGAGCTTGGCTCCGGGGATCTTCTCGGCGAGGTATTCGCCGTACTGGAGACGATGATATTGGGCATCTCGCTTGTGGATCACCATGGTGCGAGCCTGAATCGTCGACAGCACTGACCGGATGTCGGTGTTGGCGATCCAGTTGACGGCGTCTTTGGCGATTCGCGGTTTTTGGGCAGATCGCTGAAACTTGACCCACCACTGCAAGAACCGCTTGTCGTTTGCAATGGATGGCGCCGTGACAAAGAGAGCGTCGCCGGATGTGCCGTGCTGGACCCGCCAAAGCTCACTCAGTCTCTCCACGACATGATCAGGAGCCCCGATCGGATAGTCGTCGGCACGTCTCAGCCTGGGGTAGGTGTTGATCAGGATGAGCTCAGGAAATGATTCCGGATACTGAGCAGCCATCACACACGCCAACATCCCACCCTCGGTATCGCCGATCAAAGTTGCTCTCTCTGAGCCGGCAGCCTCCAGAACTGCTCGGGTCTGATCGACGTAGAGCTCAACCGGCTCGACCAGACCACTCGGTGTCATATCCGACACCCCGGAGCCCAGTTTGTCGAAGATGATGACCCGACCCATCGCTGAGAGCCGATCAAAGAATCTGACGGCCGATGGCTCGTCCCAGTAGGCATCTACGTTTGTCAGCCAGTGACTGATGAATAGGAGATCGCGTTCGCCTTCGCCGAAGACCTGATAGGCGATCGCACCCCTTGCGGTTTCGACAAAACGTGTCTCGGGTCGTCCCGCGTGGCGCGTTGTCATCGGTTGAAGACGATATCGCATCTCAGCGTTACTCTCCTCGCCGGGATGAAGATGTTGACTCGTGCCGGCCGGGCGGCGATTCTCGATCGCAGAGCTTTCACCGAGGCGTTCTTCGACGGTGATGCTGCTGCAGATGCGGCGATCATCGTGGCTGGTGTCGGTGGTCTCACTTATGCGGGGTTCCTGTTGCGAGTCGGAGCTCTGGGGGCCTTCGACCTCGCATCACTGATACAGGTCCTGATCGCTTCGGTCGTCTCATGGTTGATCCTCGCGTTTGCCACCTGGTTTGTCGCCACACGTCTCTTTCAATCGTCGGGCAGACCTCAAACGATGATGGCATTGCAAGGGCTTGCCGCATTGCCGCTACTGCTCGAGATCTTTGGCCGGTGGATGGGGGGTGTCGGCCTGATCTGGTATCTGGTGGTCCTGGTCCTCGCCACTCAAGAAGCCTCAGAATTGAAGACCAAGGATGCCGCGGTTTCGGTTCTCATCGGTTTCGCCGTGGCAGCCCTGGCGCGCGCCCTCATCGGAGTGCCATTCGCGATCCTCGGCGGCATATTCGGCTGATGCCCACTTTCAGGCTCGACGTCAGCTATGACGGATCCGGATTTCGGGGATATGCGAGCCAGGACGGATTGCGCACCGTGCAAAGTGAGCTGGATGGTGCACTCGCGACCGTGTTGGGCTCTGTCGTAAAAACCTCTGTGGCGGGTCGCACCGATGCCGGGGTCCACGCCCGTGGACAGGTCGTCTCTCTATCGCTGAGTGAGAAGCCCGACCCGGGGCGTTTGCAGCGTTCTCTCAACGGAGTACTGGGGTCCGAGATCTCGATTCGGCGAGTCACCGAAGTTCCGTCCGATTTCGATGCCCGGTTCTCTGCCAGGTGGCGTCGCTACCGGTACCTCATCGATCCAGGGCCATCGGTCGATCCGCTCAGCCGCCATCTCGTATGGCATGTCGGTCGTTCTCTCGATCTGGAGGCAATGGCGATCGTGGCGTCGGCCTACGTGGGAGAGCACGATTTCACTTCGTTCTGTCGGTCCGCGGAGGGCAAGAGCAACCTAAGACGTGTGGATGAGGCGACTCTGCAGACCAAGGAGGGCCTCATCGAGTTTTGGATCAAGGCGAACGCGTTCTGTCACCAGATGGTTCGATCGTTGGTAGGGCATATGTATGACGTGGGCCGCGGCTTTTCGAATGCCGCAGATGTCGAAGGAGTGATCGCAGCAAGAGATCGGTCCGAGGTGGCGACCGTGGCACCACCACATGGGCTCACCCTGTGGGAAGTGGGATATTGAGACCGAATCGGATTGGCCTAGGTCTCCGGTGCGGCGTAACATCGGGTTTGTTCCCGGAGCGGAACCGTTTCCCAAAACGATCCCCCGTAC
>JBAVIK010000395.1:0-7854 GCA_049686815.1 Acidimicrobiia bacterium
GATCGCTACGAAATCGAAGTGTTTGACGACGTGCTGGATCGTCTCTCCACCACAGCAAGGCCGATCGTCTTGGTTATCGAGGACATCCACTGGGCCGACGAAGGGACGCTCGACTTCATCAGATTCATAGGTAGACGGATCAGTCGTACCAAAACACTGTTCGTATGCAGCTATCGCGACGACGAAGTCGGCGCTGATCATTCGCTCCGCCCGGTGCTCGGTCAGCTGATCCCACTCGCGTCGACGATCCGCATCGCGATACCATCACTCTCACAGCACGCCGTCAGCGAGCTGGCAAGGGGCGAACAAGTTGATCCGATCGCACTCCACGATGTGTCCGGAGGCAACGCATTCTTCGTGACAGAGGTATTGGCCTCGGGAACCGACATCCCCGCCACGGTTCAGGATGCCGTCATCGCCAGGGTCTCAAGGCTGACACCCGATGCTCGACGCGCCGTCGAAGCCGTTTCCATTGCCCCTCGCATGCTGGAAATCGAAAAGACGAGGGCTCTGGTGGGTGCCAGTTTCGCCAGCGTCGATCAGGCAGTCGGGTCGGGGGTCCTGTTGGGCGATGGCATAAACCTTCGTTTTCGACATGAGCTGGCACGTGCAGCCATCGAGGATTCCCTGCCGCCCGGTCGGCGTCTGGAGATGCATCGCCGAATGATCGGACTCCTGCTCGAGGACGACTACAGAGACATTGCACGTCTGGCCCATCATGCCATCAGGGCTCAATCCCCCGAGCTAATCGTGGAATTTGCTCCGGAGGCGGCCGATCGAGCCGTCGTGCAAGGTGCACGTAGAGAAGCCACGGCGTTCTACCGGGCTGCGTTGGAGTTCCCCAATGAGCTTGGCGAAGACATGACGGCAGACCTCAGGGTCAAACTCGCCACGGAACTTCGCAGCCTGGCTCAACCGGTGGAAGCCGAAATCGAGTTGCGTCAGGCGATCGAGCACTACCGGGTCGCCGACAAGCCCGAGCAATTGGCAGACGCCCTGGGACTACTTCAGGGCGCCCTCTGGAATCAGAGACGTTTTGCGGAAGGCTGGGAGGCGATGGATGAAGCGATTGAGATCCTGCAACCGCTTGGTCCGACGGAGGCGCTCGCCATGTCCTGGTATCGGATCGCCCACCATCACATGCTCGCCCGTCATGCCGGACCGGCTTTCGATGCGGTCCGGCGTGCTGGTGAGATCGCTGAGACGGTTGGCAGCACCCGAGCCACATGGCTTGCGGAGATGATGACTGGCTGCACCCACATCGTGGCCGGTGATCCCAGCCTTGGCACCCAGCTTTTACAACAGTCGGTTGCTGACGCCGAGCAACTCGACGATCAGCATCTCATTGCCTCTGGCTTGGGAATGCTTGGTTCGGGTGGTGGGGAGGCCAGGCTCTACGACGTGTCTATTCCGGCTCTTCTGCGAGGTGTCGATCAGGGTCTGGCAACGGACGAGGATTACAACGTCGCCTACTGCCGCTCCTGGCTGGCCAGGGTGGCTTTCGAGCAGGGTCGTTGGGATGATGCCGTCGAGTTCGCCGAACTGGTGGCGAGGACCACCGAGCATGGTCACAGCATCGCCGTGCTCACTGCGAACAGTGCCTTGGGTCGGGTAAGGGTGAGACGTGGTGACCCTGGCGGTGTCGATCTAATCACAGAGATGCTCGAGATCGGACGTGAGCATGAGCTGCAACACGCCTGGAACGCGATCTGTGGGTATTCCGAATACCACTGGCTCAGGGGGACACCGGAGCAGGCGATTGACGAGTTGGCCCCGGCGTACCAGCGGGCCCTTGAAACAGACAGCGAGTGGGCCCGTGGCGAGCTGGGATTCTGGATGTGGAAGTTGGGAGCGATCAAAGAGCCTCCGGAGGGGGCTGCCGAGCCCTTTGGGTTCCTGATATCAGGCGATTGGCATGGCGCAGCCGAGATGTGGCGCCGGATCGGCTGTCCGTACGAAGTCGCCCTGGCGCTGGCACAAGGCGATGAGCCGGCGAAGCTCGACTCCTTGGAGATCTTCGATTCCCTCGGGGCGAGACCCATCGGAGACCGGTTGCGATCAGAGTTGAAACGGGCAGGAGTCGGGTCGATCCCACGTGGACCATCGAAGTCAACACGCGAAAACCCGGAGGGTCTAACCAACAGGCAAATGGAGGTGCTCGACCTGATGAGAGATGGCCTATCCAATGCCGAGATCGCTCACGAACTTTTCATCTCCAAGAAGACAGTTGAACATCATGTCTCTGCGATCTTCACGAAGCTCGGAGTTGACACCCGCACCAAGGCGATCGCGACGATCTCAGCCACGAATTAGGGGTACCTACCCGACCGGATAGGGGCGCACCCCGATGCGCATCTGGCCCGCTCTCCGTACGTTCGAATCAGCCGGAACGACCGGCGAGAAAAGGAGAGAGCAATGCCTCGCTACATGGTCGAAAGAACATTCCCCACCGGTCTGGAGATCCCCAGCACCACCGACGGATTGAAGGCCTGTCTCGGCGTAGTTGACAACAACGCCACCGAACAGGTGACCTGGGTACGATCGTTTGTGACCGCCGACAAGCAAAAGACGTTCTGTGTCTACGACGGGCCTTCCCCGGAGTCGATCCGTCGCGCCGCCGGCCTCAGCGAACTCCCGGTCGACTCGATCTCGGAGATAAGCGTTCTCGACCCCTACTTCTACGTTGGCGGGTAGCAGATCAAATTCAGATCACGGCACCACTGATCCGTCAACGAGCGTCTGGGGGTCCATTGCAATGGCCCCCAGGCCAGGTCAAACCAACATTGCCACCAGTGCCGCGGTCCAAAGCAAGCTTTCGATCGCGAGAACCCCGGAAATCGATCGGGCGGCGTCTCTCGCCCTGTCGAGGTCTCCGGCAGCGACCGATGCTTTGAGCAGCTGCGAGGCCGGCCGGGCCACCATCGCCCCTATCACGATCGCCCCGAGAACAAAGGCAAGACCAAAATAGATAGCGATCGACACCGTCCCGACGCCTACGAGAAACAAGAGGACGAGGCCGGTCAACAATGTCCCGACGCCGGTCGTTTGACCGAGACGTTCAGCGCGGTCAATTCGTGGGATGAGGCGACGGGCCCCATCGAGATCAACAAGCGACCGCCTCAAGTCCGATGGGATCAGCAGTTTGTGCCCGAACCAGGCCGCAGCCAGACCTATGTGGAGAATGAGAAACAGAACTTTCACCTTCCGGACCCTATCTACTCTCTGATTGTGATCGACCGGGACGAGTCTCTCAGAGCCGACATCAGACGTTTGGGCGCGCAGCTTGGCGAGTCTCTTGTGCGGCAGAGTGGGCCCGCACTCCTCGAATTGGTCGAAACGGTTAGGGAACTCGGCAAGTCTGCGCGGCGAGGCGGAAGCCAGAAAGCCTCGAGCCAACTGAGAGCTCTGCTCGACGGGCTGCCAAAGGATCAAGTGATTCCCCTGGTCAGGGCGTTCACAACTTACTTCTACGTCGCCAACGTCACTGAACAGGTCCACAGGATCGACCAGCTTGCTCCTGATGAGCGCTACTTGCGTTCCACCGTCGATCGAATCCTCGAAGCCGGGCTCGAAGACTCACTGATCGACGATGTGCTGGCCCGCTTCGAGGTGCGCCCGGTATTCACAGCTCATCCCACTGAGGTTGCCCGACGCAGCATCCTCAACAAGCGGTCCGCTCTGGCCTCGCTCATCGAGACACGCCTCGTCGCAAAGAGCAGCGACGAGATCGAGATAATCGATGGCAAGACCGCAGAGCTCATCGATCAGATCTGGCAGACCGATGAGTTGAGGACCGAGAAGCCAAGCGTCGTCGAAGAGGCGCGCTCGGTCCTCTACTACCTAATCGGCATAGCCGAAGATGTTCTCACCGACCTCAGTGAGCGCATCGATCATCAATTGCTGCGACTCAGCCCCAACTCACCCCGACCCCTCGCCTTTGGCACCTGGGTTGGAGGCGATCGTGACGGCAACCCGTCCGTTACCGGCAACACGACGCTGGAGGCGCTGGCACTCCAGCATGACAGGGGCCTCACCCATCTCGTCGGGCTCATCGAGGACCTGTCTGACGAACTCTCGATTTCGGACCTGATAGCCCCGATCAGCGAAGAGCTGCGCACCTCTCTGGAAAGAGATCGCCAGACCCTTCCGGAGACCTGGAGGCGGGAGAGCCAGCGCACCTCAGGTGAGCCCTACAGGCTGAAGTGCTCGTTCATCCATTCACGACTTCTCAACACGAAGGAGCGGATCCGGCTGGGAGCGACCCACCGACCGGGGAGCGACTACGCCCACCCAGATCAATTGGCGGCCGATCTCGATCTGATGGCACGGTCCCTTGAAGACGCCCGAGGATCTCTCATCGCCGACGGGGCCCTTGGTCGCGTGCAGCGGGCCGTCCGAATTCTCGGATTTCAGGTAGCAACCCTCGACGTGCGTGAGCATGCGTCGAGACATCGTGAGGCGGTTTCAGAACTGTTCTCGCTCGTCGGGGTGGACGTGGACTCCATGGGTGGCGCTCAACGACTCAATGTCGTATCTCACGAGCTGTCTGGTGTGCGACCCTTGAGCGGACCGACGACTCGTCTGACCGATACGGCAGAAAAGACGCTCGACACCTTTCGCTCCATCGACAAAGCGAAGAGACTCTATGGGGAACAAGTCATCGAGAGCTACATCGTGTCCATGACCGAGAGCCCGAGTGACATTCTCGACGCAGCGGTCCTCGCTCGCGAGGCGGGCATCGTCGACCTGAATCGCGACATCGCCCGACTCAGCTTTGTCCCACTGGTCGAGACGATCGACGATCTGCGCGCATCGGGCCGGCTCCTCGACAACCTCTTGCACGATGCGTCATACCGCAAATTGGTCTCACTCCGGGGAAACACTCAGGAGGTCATGCTCGGCTATTCGGACAGCAACAAAGTCGGCGGCATCACCGCCTCGCAGTGGGAGATCTACAAGGCGCAACGCGTTATGAGAAATGTTGCCGAGCAGCACGAGGTCCATCTCCGTCTATTCCACGGCCGTGGTGGAACCATTGGTCGCGGTGGGGGCCCGTCTCATGCCGCGATCCTGGCTCAGCCCTTCGGGACAATCGACGGCTCAATAAAACTGACCGAGCAGGGGGAGGTCATATCAGAGAAGTACGGTCACCCCGAGATAGCAGCCCGGAACATCGAGCTTCTGGTCGCCTCGGTCCTCGAGAGCTCCCTGCTTCATCGGCAATCGAGACGTCCCACAGCGACTCTCGATCGGTGGACCGAGGCGATGGATTGTTTCGCCGCCGAGGCCCATCACGCCTATCGAGGTCTCGTGGAGGACCCAAGCATCGTCGCCTACTTCTTCGCTTCGACGCCCGTCGAGGAGCTGGGCAAGATGAACATTGGAAGCCGCCCGTCACGACGACCCGGTGGTGTTGGTGGGGTGGACGACCTGCGCGCAATCCCCTGGGTTTTCGGGTGGACCCAAACCCGACAGATCATCCCCGGGTGGTATGGCGTTGGTAGCGGTCTGAGAGGGGCCAGAGAGGCCGGATTCGGTGAAGATCTCGACGAGATGGCACGCGAGTGGTCATTCTTCGGAACCTTCCTCTCAAATGTCGAGATGACGCTCTTCAAGACGGATCTCGACATCTCCTCCCACTACGTCGACACGCTGGTGGAGCAAAAGGACCGCCACCTACTAGGGCGAATCAGGGAAGAGCGGGATTTGGCCCAGGATGAGGTGCTCCGCTTGGTGGGTGATGGATCGCTGCTCGAATCGTCACCACTGCTACAAAGAACTCTGAGTGTCAGGGATATCTATCTCGACCCGATCAACTATCTCCAGGTGTCGTTGCTGGCGAGAAGTCGCTCCGGTGAGCAGACCGAAGCGCTCGATCGAGCCTTGCTGCTAACTGTCAACGGCATCGCCGCTGGAATGCGGAACACCGGCTGAGGACAAACAACTCAAAGCGATTCAACGTATTCTCGACGTCATGCCCACGACGATCCTCGATCACCCCCTCGCCACCGACCTGCTCACCGTTCTGAGAAGACGAGAAACCGAGCCACCGGAGTTCAGACAGACCGCCGAGCGGCTGGGATACCTGCTGGTGGCCGAGGCACTTTCTGACATGCCAACCGATACGGTGGAGATCGCGACACCTCTCGAGACCACTATCGGGCGTCATCTCCATAGGCCGGTGGTGGCGGTTGCCGTCCTGAGAGCCGGTCTTGGGCTTCTCGAATCAGTACTCACCCTCGTCCCTGACGCGGCAATCGGCTTCGCCGGCGTGCAACGCAACGAGGAAACGGCGGAGCCAATGGAGTACTACACCAAGTTTCCCACGCTCGAGGGAGCCAAGGTTCTGATCCTCGAACCAATGTTGGCCACCGGGGGCTCACTCTCATGGGCCATCGACAAGGTGAAGGAAAACGGAGCGACCGACATCACCGCTGTTTGTGTGGTGATTGCCCCCGAAGGCGTCGAGCGCATGGACCGGGACCACCCGGACGTCAGGGTCGTAGCGGCGAGTCTCGATCGCGAGCTCGATCCGAATTTCTACATCGCACCCGGTCTTGGAGACATGGGTGACCGTCTTTTTGGGACAGTGTGAGCGGGGCCTTTGAGGGGGTCGTCCCTCATCACAAGAGACTTTGACCGATTTCGAGACCGCGGTGGTGGCGGTGATCTCGGCGCTGGATGCGGGCGATGTGTTGACTTACGGAGACGTTGCGGCCGAAGCCGGCTATCCGGGAGCGGCACGCGCTGTGGGGACGGTCCTACGCAATTCTGAAGGTCTCCCCTGGTGGCGGGTGGTCGGGGCCGGTGGCCGAATACGGACTCCATATCCCTCCAGGCAAATCAGACTGCTCACGGACGAGGGTGTCCTGATCGTCAACGGACGAGTGGCCACCCAGGTGCACTGAATACCGCATCGGTGCGTCCATTGCATTGCCGAAGCAACTTGACCAGCGAGGCCCTGTCCAACGACACTTGTACCGATCAGGCACTTCCTCAACACCTATGACTGGTCGAGATCCGAACTCCAATCCTTGATCGACGACGCCCGGGCTCTCAAGAACACTCCGTTGGGAAGCGATCTCGCCGGCAAGACGATCGCGTTGTTGTTTCTGAACAACTCGCTGAGAACTCGTACCTCGTTCGACGTGGGCGCCTATCAATTGGGGGGTCACGCCGTGATACTCACCCCCTCCGGAGGTATGTGGCCGCTCGAATTCGAGAAGGACGCTGTGATGCTTGGGGACGCCGAAGAGCACGTGAAAGAGGCTGCGAAAGTTCTTTCCCGCTATTGCGACATGATCGGTATCCGGGCTTTTCCCATGTTCCAGGATTGGGCTGAGGACCGAAAGGACCTGATACTCAACGCGTTTGCCGAACACGCCGAAGTCCCTGTGATCAACATGGAGACAATCACCCACCCATGTCAGGAATTGGCCCTCACCATGGCCATGCAAGAACAGTTGGGTGAGCTCGACGGCAAGAAGTTCGTTTTGACCTGGAGCTATCACCCGAAACCACTGAACACGGCTGTCGCCAACTCGGCGATGCTCATAGCCGCCAAGTTCGGGATGGATGTGACCCTCCTCTGCCCGACGGACGAGTACCTCCTCGATGAGCGGTATCTCGAGATCGCAACAAGTGACACGGAAATCAACGGGCGCGAATTGACCGTGACTCATGACATCAACCAGGCCTATGACGGCGCAGACGTCGTATATGCGAAGAGCTGGGGAGCCATCCCCTACTTCGGTCGTTGGGCCGACGAAAAACCGGTTCGCGATCAGTATCGCCACTTCATCGTCAACGAGTCGAAGATGGCGATGACTGACGGAGCCATGGTCAGTCATTGTC
>JBAVIK010000396.1:0-5928 GCA_049686815.1 Acidimicrobiia bacterium
AGCGGCAGCGATGGCCCGACGAGCCGGCATTCCGGTCCACACGATCGCTTTTGGGACTGATGCCGGAACGATTGAGGATCCTGTAGCGGGGACTGTCCCGGTGCCCGTGAACAAGGCGGCCCTTGAAGAGCTTGCCCGGCAGGCCAACGGGAAGGCGCTCACGGCGGCTACGGCTGAGCAGCTCACCCAGGTCTATGAGGATCTCGGGCGTTCGGTGCAGGTCGAATCGGTGCAAGTTGAGATTGCCGACTGGTTCGCTGGTGCAGCCTTGGCGCTCCTTGCGCTCGCCGGCGTCGGCTCCCTTCTCTGGTTTGGGCGTCTCCCATGAATCATGGACGGCTCTAGCGGCATAGAGTCCTCGCCGACACGACCGAGAGGGCAAATCGGTGATGAGAACGATTGGGTGTGCGGTTGTCTTGGCGCTGGTCGTCGCAGGGTGTGCGGGTGAGGGGCCGGCTGACCCTGAAGAGCCAACGAATACTGTCGTCACCGGCGGGGCTGGGACAACTCTCACAACTACCGCCGTCGTAGCCACAACGTTGGCCCCGGAGGCATTGTCGGTTTGTGAGTTGGTCAGCGACGAAGACCTCCAAGGGCTGTTTGGGGACCCGGTTCCGCGGGGAGCCGAAGAATCTGGTTCCAACGGAGAAATCACATGCATCTGGGGGCCGGCCGACGGAAATCTCAACGTGTCGATATGGCCGAGCGAGGCCTTCTATTCGTCGTGCGAGCAGTGCCGGCCCATCGACGTCGGCCAAGAGGGATTCGTCGATGTAACCGACATCCTTGGATACTCAGCGGTGCGTCTCGACGGACAGACCCTGACCGTCACCGCAGCTGGTTTGGGAGTTGATGAGGCGACGCTCGAGAACCTGGTGCGTAGTG
This sequence comes from Acidimicrobiia bacterium, assembly GCA_049686815.1. Classification (GTDB taxonomy): domain Bacteria; phylum Actinomycetota; class Acidimicrobiia; order Spongiisociales; family ZC4RG35; genus JBAVIK01. Next base: position 886 of record JBAVIK010000396.1, read on the forward strand.
TCGCGACCCAGGTCAGCTAGAAGCCAGAGGGCGCCCCGATGGCATTGATCGTGCCCATCTGGAGGCCCGTTGCTCTGAGCTATTAGGCCCAGTGCGCCCTCAAGGACGTCTGGTCAGGTCAAGGTGGGTACGCACGACGACGGAGCCCGAAGCAAATTCGACAACCTTCGCATGTATCAAACCTGGTCTCTCGAATCTGATGGAGATCTCCTCGCTGGCGTCGGTCCCGTCGGCAGTTTCGCGGTAGGTCACCTTTAGTCGATCGTCTGACTCCCAGTCGCCCACGTGATCTCTGACCGCGAGTGCGTTCATGCTGAACATGTGTAGTCGTCGCCCGACAATGTCGTAGCCGATGAGCTCAGCCTCTTCGATTGTGCCGACGCCTTCGATGGTCGTGGCCAAATGCCCGCTGACCCCAATGCCGTCTGCGACTTCTCGGTAGGTCCAGACTCCGGATATCGGCGCTTTCGACTCACCCACGACGTCCAATTCACCTTCGACGTCCCACACACCGACGAAGTTTTCAACGAGTGTTGTCGCTTCAGCTGGAAGGACTGAGCTATCTCCGGTTGTCATACGCTCTCCACACTTCGAGGTCGCGGCGACCATGCCAAGGGTCCTATGTGAGCCTACGTGAGAAGCGGCTCAGATCTCGATCTGTTTGCCGATCTCGACGACGTCTTCTGGTGGAAGCCTGAAGAACTGGGCCGCGCTCGATGCATTTCGCTGTAAGAGCGAATACAGATGATCACGCCAACTGGAGGGCCCACGACCCGGGCCGGGGATGATGGTCTCTCTCCCGAGGAAGTAGGTCGCCGTATCGTCGTCAAATCCAAAATCCTGGTGAATGATCTCGGCGAGAGCTCGGGGGACATCTGGCTCTTCGACGAAGCCGTAGCGCAACACGATTTGGTAGAACTCCTCGCCCAATGGATGGACCGTCGCCCTCCGGGCGGGTAGCACCTTTGGTCGGCGAGCGACCTGAACGGACACCAACGCAACCGTCTCGTGCAAGACCTCGTTGTGCCGCAGGTTCGCCAACAGAGTCGGAGGAGTGGCGCCTACCTCCGGGAACAGATAGACGGCCGTACCCGGCACACGCACCTGGGGGTGCTCGGTGATCGATCCGATGAAACGTTCGATGGGCAGCTCTGCCCTGTTCATGGCGCGCTTGACACGGGTCCGCCCGTACTTCCAGGTTGCCATGAGAGTGAAGACGAACCCTCCGATGAGCAGCGGTACCCAACCACCATCGGGAAGCTTGACGATGTTGGCGCCGAAGAACGCTAGATCCACGATCAAGAAGATCACTGTTACGACAATCGAGCGCGCCGGGCTCCAACCCCATGTCCGACGCATCACGACGTAGATCAAAGCCGTTGTGATGACCATCGTGGTGGTGACCGCCACCCCATAGGCAGCTGCGAGGTTGGTCGTGGTTTGAAAGGCGAAGACCAGAACGATCGTGGCGACCATCAGAACCCAGTTGACCGTTGGCAAATAGACCTGACCGAACTCTCGAGGTGAAGTGTGATCGATGTTCTGTCGTGGGAGGTAACCGAGCTGGATGGCTTGCATCGTCAGGGAGAACGCACCGGAGATCAAAGCTTGGGAGGCGATGACCGTGGCCATGGTTGCCAGGATCACCAGTGGGAAGCCAGCCCAGCTCGGGGCCATACGAAAGAAGGGATTGTCGATGGCAGAGGGGTCCGAGAGCAGCAGCGATCCCTGGCCAAAATAGTTCAACAGCAGAGCCGGGAATACCAGGGTGAACCACCCGATCCGTATCGGGCTCTTTCCGAAATGGCCCATGTCGGCATAGAGGGCCTCGCTGCCGGTCACGACCAAGAAGACACCTCCGAGGGCCAGAAACCCTGTCCCCGGATTGTCAAAGAGGAACTCCAGTCCGAGCAGGGGGTTGACAGCGGCAATGACGGATGGCTCGTTGAATATCTGGCCGATGCCGAGCAAGGCAAGTACCCCGAACCACACGAGCATCACGGGCCCAAAGAAGGCGCCAATGACCGACGTGCCCTTCCTTTGAACCATGAACAGCGCGATGAGGATTGCCGAAGCGATGAAGACTGCATATGGCTCCAATGAGGGGAGCGCCACTTCGACACCCTCAACGGCGGCCAGCACTGAGATGGCTGGTGTGATAACACCGTCCCCGTACAAGAGCGCTGTGCCAAAAAGACCAACAGTCACCAGAATGACCCGGCTCCGACCCTTGATCGATCCCCGCAGGATCAGCGCGGTGAGTGCCATGATCCCGCCTTCGCCCTCGTTGTCGGCTCGCATCACGATGAGCAGGTACTTGATCGAGACTACGAATACCAGCGACCAAAGGATCAGTGACAAGATCCCCAGCACAGCATCACGTGACACTGCAAGATCCCCAGCGACCAGGAAGGATTCTCGCATGGCATACAAGGGGCTGGTTCCGATGTCCCCAAAGACGATCCCGAGTGCCCCGATTGAGGTCAGCAACAGGTATTTGGGGCGTCGACGCTCGTTTGTATCCAAGGTCTCCGTCATTCAGGGTCTTCAGTCACGTCGGTGATGGCGAAGATCGGGGCGTCGTCGCGTTTCACAGCGGGCACTCTAGGTTCGGCGCCGTTGAACTCAGTCGTTGCTACCACGATGGGCCGCCGGGAGCTCTCGTCGTCTGGTCCGAACGACCGTTCTTGGGGCGATACTCTCAGAAAGTCGACAATTTCAAACCGACCTAGGAGCATCCTTTGAGTACAACCGACTGGCATGTTCGCTCAGTGATCCAAATGTGGCGTCGCCACCCGGCTGTTCAAACCGGTGACCAACTGACGAGGGGGGAGCGCGCCGCTGATCGCATGCGAAACGGCATGGGCTCCTGGGCATTTGTCCTCGGCGCGTTGGTCTTTCTCGCCATATGGATGTTGGTCAATCGCGGTGGCTGGTTTGATCCCTACCCCTACATCCTTCTCAATCTGGTGCTGTCATGCGTCGCCGCTTTGCAAGGAGCGATCCTGCTCATCGCTGCAAAGCGCGCCGACCAGATTTCGGCCGAGCTGGCTCTTCATGACTACGAGACGGATTCCCGTTCTCTCGAGATGCTCACTGAGATAAAGATGCTCCTGGAGCGACAAACCGGGCAAGACGGCTGAGTTGTTGACGACGGTTCCAATCTGATCGGTTCCTCGGCCAGTATGTCGGCCAAAACTGGTCTCACTCCGACCAAGTCGGTGAGTTGTGCCGGGCCAACTTCGGGATCTCAGGAAATGTCGACCGCCGGGCAGGAATCAACTTGTGGTCCGAAATCTTCGGTGGTCAGTTGTCGTCAAATTGAGCCAGATGGAAGCAGGATGAAGTGTGGGCATCAGCGCAGACGCCGGTTCAGTCAGATCGGGCTTCACGCACAAAGCGTTTGAATGGTATGGCCGTGACGGCGCCGACAACTGCGCCCATGGCGACGGCGGCTGCCACCCCGACTACGACGTGTGCGGCCAAGTGCCAGCTGTTGGGCACGATCGACAGAGCCGCAACCGGGATCATGACGCCGGCGAGCCAGGCAGCGGTGGTGGCCGGAATCCAGGACACAGCGTTGTTCACGACTGGCCGGAGCCGCCACCACTGGAATAGACCCATTGCGAGAAGACCAACACCGGCCGCAGGCACAACGAGCCAGAGTGCGGCATTGCCAACCGCCTGGATCAAAGCACTTCCACCCATGCCGGCCAACCAAGCGATCCCGGCTGCGATTGCTGTGGCCGTGGCCCACCCGGTCACGGCAGGCAGACCAACACGCATGACACGCGATTGGGCTTCCCCCAGAATGGCCCCTTCGGCTACGCCCGCGACCACCAGACCTGTCACAAGCACGGCCTCGGGACTGTCGAGCCATACCAGCAATGCTCCGGTCAGCGCAGGTGGGATGAACCCGACAAGCTCTCCGAGCACACATGCCCGAATCCAGCGTTTGCCCAATCGCTGGACTTCCCTGAGCGGGAGTGTCGTCGCGGTCATCTGTTTAAACAAGCCATGGAGATGTCTGAATTGGAGACAGACACCTCGCGACCGTACAGCCTCAGCCACGTCCACTCCAACGGACCAAAGCCTCGATCGGACATGCCCTTCGACCATGCCGAAGCGATGCGTAACCAACCCCTGATCTGGGGAAGTGGTCGGGGCCAGTTCCAGTCGCCAACTGAGAGAGCGGACCGTCCGTGGTCGAAAGCGCCAACTTCCGAATAACCCCTCTCGATCTCGCTGCGCTCGATCGGTCCCCCAGGGAAAGGGGGACGGTTGGCTACAGCACCTGGCCGACGTCTCTGATGTTCGACTTCGCCTGGTCCCAGACTTCGGCAAACTCACCAGAGAACACCAGTTTGCCGGCTGTGAGCGCGAAACCGGCCACCTGCTCCACGGTGGTGTGAGGTGGTACGGACAGCGCTCTGGGGTCGGTTACGAAATCGATCAGCGCCGGCCCGTCGTGGGAGAAGGCACGTTCGATCGCCGGGCGAATCTGGTCGGCAGTCTCAACGCGCTCACCATGGAGGCCGGCGGCCGTGGCCAGAGCACCGAAATCCGGGTTGACTACGTCGGTGCCCCACGGCTGGTAACCGACCACCATCATCTCGGCTCTCACCATTCCCAGTGTCGAGTTGTTGAAGACCATCAACTTCACCGGGATGTCGAGACCTGCCGCGGTGAGTATCTCTCCCATCAGCATGGTGAATCCGCCATCACCACACAGAGCGATGACTTGTCGGTCCGGTGATCCGAGTTTGGCGCCAATCGCCTGGGGCATGGCGTTGGCCATCGAACCATGGCTGAACGAAGCCAGGATCCGTCTCCCTGGTTTCATATGCAGGTAGCGGGCTCCCCAGACGTTGCACATGCCGGTGTCGACGGTGAACACCGCGTCGTCATCGGCGAGGTCGCTGAGTGCGGTGGCCACCATCTCCGGTCGCAGACCTTCGCCACTGCCCTCGTGTTCCGCATATGTTCGCAAGTGGGTCATCTTGGCCTGGTGGTGCTCCTTCATCTTGTCGAGAAAAGCAGTGT
>JBAVIK010000397.1:0-2329 GCA_049686815.1 Acidimicrobiia bacterium
ACTTCAACTACCCCATATGTACGACGAAGAGAACTCGGTTGGGGGAAACACCGGGCTACAAGGCGCTATCGGACCCGAAACCGGCCTTCATGCAAGGGCTGTCAGAGAGATAAAGGCGTCTCTCGAAGAGGCCGGAGTGGCTCAAGACAAGCTCGGAGTCGACCTCGCCGAAACTGCAGTATTCCTTGCCCTCCAAGAGGGCGGACTGAACGTCGTCGACGGTCAGCAGGCAATGATGCGCGCCAGGGAGATCAAAAACGCCGACGAGATCATCCTGCTCACCCAGGCTTGCGCCATGGTCGATGGTGTCTATCAGGACATCTTCGAGATGCTCAAACCCGGTGTCAGAGAGTCGGACGTTGTCGGAATGGCCCACGCCCGCCTGTTTCAAATGGGCTCCGAATTCGTGGAAGCGGTCAACTCGATCGCCGGGGAGCGATGCAGCCCTCATCCTCATGTGTTCAGCGACCGGCTCATCCGACCGGGCGATCAAGCGTACTTCGACATCATCCATGTGCTCAACGGATATCGCACCTGCTACTACCGCACTTTCGTGGTGGGGCGCGCAACCCAGCCACAGCGAGATGCTTTCAAACAATCACGGGAGTGGATGGACGCAGCTATCGAGCTCGTCAAGCCAGGAACCACCACGGATGAGATCGCCAAGGTGTGGCCCCGGGCCGAGGAGTTCGGATTTGAAGATGAGATGGACGCCTTTGGTCTTCAATTTGGCCACGGTGTCGGCGTTGGCCTCCACGAGCGGCCAATCATCAGCAGGTTGAACTCACTCGAAACACCTGTCGAGATCAAAGAAGGGATGGTCTTCGCTCTGGAGACATATGCCCCCGCATCAGACGGCAGGTCAGCGGCTCGAATCGAGGAAGAACTGGTCGTGACCTCCGATGGCGCAAAGGTCATCACTCTTTTCCCCTGCGAGGAGCTGATGGTGGCGAATGCCTACTGATCCGCGATACGACTATGCACTGCGCGAGCCCAGACTCCCCCGGCCTGTGGACCAATCGCTGGCCAATGCTGATATCGACACCGACGTTCGACTGAGCATGTACCGCAAACTCCACGAGCTACGGCAATTCGGCAAGCGTGCCCACGACCTCTTCTTGCAGAACCTGGTGAAGGGCACAACTCACCTCTCCCTGGGAATGGAGGCTGTGGCGACGGGTTTCGGGGCAGCGATGAAACCCGACGACTACACGTTCGCCACGTACCGGGGCCATGCCCATTCGCTGGCTCGAGGTATGGAACTCGGACCGGCGATGGCCGAGCTTCTCGGCCGCGAGAACGGCGTTCTCGGTGGCAAAGGTGGGTCGATGCATCTCACCGATACCTCCAAGGGAATGATGGGCTCTTACGCCATCATCGGGGCACATCTCTGTGTGGCAAACGGAGCGGCGTGGTCTGCTCAAATGCGTGGCACAGACCAGGTTGCCGTTGCCTTCTTCGGTGACGGGACGACCAACATCGGGGCCTTCCATGAAGCACTCAACATGGCGAAGATCTGGAATTTGCCAGTCGTCTTCGTGTGCGAAAACAACCTTTACATGGAATACACGCCGATAGATGTGATCACCGCCGTCGCACATCCGGCCGCGGACCGCGCCGGCTCCTACGGCCTGGAGTCGATAGTCATCGACGGGAACGATCCGGACCACGTCTACCTCACGGCGAGGAAGACTCTGAACAGGGCAAGGAACGGTGGCGGGCCGGCCCTCGTCGAAGCCATCACCTATCGCTCGGGCGGACACTCTCGAGCGGACCCCGCCAAATATCGCCCCACCGAAGAGGTAGAGGCTTGGAATCGACGCGACCCGATACCCATGTATCACGACCGCCTTCTCTCGATTGGCACACCGGAGGCACAGCTGAGCTCCATTGAGAGGCAGGTCGCCGAGTCGATCGACGCAGCGACCGAGTTCGCCAAAGCGGGAGCGGAGCCCGGCCCGGCCACGCTGATGACCGAGGTGTACGCGGATGGAGGGTCTCAGTGGCGGAACTGAGTTACCGAGACGCCGTGGCCTACGGCATTGCTCAGGAAATGAGACGAGATCCCAGTCTGGTGATGCTTGGGGAGGACATCGCTGCCGCTGGTGGCGTTTTCAAGACCACAGTCGGGCTCCTCGACGAGTTTGGTCCCGATCGGGTTCGGGACACCCCGATATCCGAGCAGGCGATCCTGGGAGCCGCCATGGGCGCGGCCATGACCGGGGTGCCCGTGATCGCAGAAATCATGTTCTCCGACTTCCTCGCCGTTTGCTGGGACATGATTGCAAACGAAATCGCCAAAAGCCGCTACATGACGGACGGACAGGTG
>JBAVIK010000398.1:0-10793 GCA_049686815.1 Acidimicrobiia bacterium
AGTTCACCCCACCCCCAACAACTCAACCGCCGCCCACGACCACACCCCCGACAACGGCCCCCCCCCCGTAAACCGCAAACCTCAGGTAGTAGCGCCCCGCTTGGCGAGGCTGGCTGTTCGGTTGACCGAACAGGCGGTCATATGGGCGTAATCCGCTCATCTTTGCGCCAAACAGCCCGTCAGCGGTAGTTGGTGGTCATCAGGAACCCGGCGGCAATCGCGGCAAGACCGACGACGAGCATTATCTGGTCCCACTGGAAGATGAATCGGAGCAGAACCAGGATGACACCCAAACCCATGAGCCCGGCCATGATCGCGACGTACCAAGTGGGGCTGGGTTCTTTTGATTTGGCGGAAGTGGCTACGGCCTGTTGCGATTGCGGCCGATTCTTCGGTTTGCGACGTTTCGACTCGGGCATCCGTCGGCGAGGCTAGTCGCTCGAAAACGTCCGTGACCCGGGCTTACACGCGTGTAATTCTCCACAGGATGTGGAGAAAGTTGTCGATAACTACATCGGTGTAACTACTCGACGAAGGTCACCGGGTCGAGCCGAGAGCGATTGACGGTGACGTCGATGACATCACCTCGAAAGTAGTGCCCCGCAGGGTCAAAGTTCTGGCGCTCACCCATGACCCGGGCCGCATCGATGTCGGCGATGACCAGCCTCTCCTCACCATCGACAGGCTCGACGATCCATCGGCCATCGGGGCCGGCAATCGCGGATCCACCGTTGTAGAGGAGTTCCTCGCTTTCGAGCGAAGCGGCACGAGCTGGAAACTCAGGCGGAATCGAGTCGGCAAACAACAACGAACCGGCCGATAGGACATAACAGCGTCCCTCCATGGCAATGAAGCGGGTGATGTGCTTGGTGAGTCCAACCGCGCCCGGCCAGGCGGCCACATGGAGTTGAGTCCCCTGCGCGTACATGGCGTGCCGGATCGTCGGCACCCAGTTCTCCCAGCAATTGAGACCCGAAACCTTGAAATCACCAACTTGGTGCACCCGGAGGCCATGACCGTCGCCGATTCCCCACGCCATACGCTCGTCAAAGGTGGGCATCATCTTCCGGTGTGAGCTGACAACACCATTCGCCGGGTCGATCGCGACATAGGTGGCGAACACGGTTCCCCCACTGACGCTTCGTTCAGTGATCCCCAGATAGGTGAACACGCCGTGATCCCGGACGGCTTCGACCACCTCTGCGATCTCGGGCCCGTCGATTGCCACCGATGAGGCGAGATAGAACGCATACGCCTCCTTCTGGTCGGGAGCATTCCAACGGGCTCCGTCAGTTCGCGACATCCAATATGGGTAGCCGGACATGAATGTCTCACCGAAGGCGAGCAGGTCGACACCCTCCCCGGCAGCACGGCCGATCCAGTCGGTCACCACCTTCTTGGTCGATTCCGAGTCTCCCCAAGCCGGCGCGGTCTGGGCCGCTGCGATTCTCATCGACCCGAGGCTACGCCGGTCTCCAGACAGGCACCATCTCCTCGCGACAATGGCGCGGGGCCTTGTCTTCCAGCGTGTTGACCGCCTTCATCGTCAACTCGGCCCCACATACGCTGCATTTGTAGTCCTGATCTGCAGAGACGATGTCGTCGGGATCGATCTCTGGCGGCGGCGTGGAAAGCATCCGGATGATGCGACCGGCGATCATCCATATCAGCAGGCCGAGAGCCACGGCGATGATGATGTCGAACCAAAGGACTCCTGTCACGATAGGTGCAGCATGCGTTCAATCCCCACCTCGGGGATGAGGGCGCTACAGCCTCTCGATGATGGTGGCGTTGGCCATGCCACCGCCCTCACACATCGTCTGCAACCCATATCGTCCACCGGTTCGCTCCAGCTCCCACAAGAGCGAGGTGAGGAGACGACCGCCGGAAGCGCCAAGTGGATGACCTATCGCGATCGCTCCACCGTTGACGTTGGTGCGATCCCAGAGCGCCATCGGGTCGGTACCACCGTGCTCCATCCTCCAGGCAACGGTCACGGAGGCAAAAGCCTCGTTGACCTCGAAGAGGTCGATGTCATCGATGCCCAACCCTGCCCGCTCGAGCGCCTTCTCGGTGGCGGGGATCGGACCTGTGAGCATGATGACCGGATCGACACCGGCCATGGCCATCGTGTGGACCCGGGCCTTTGGCGTCATGCCGAGCTCTTCCGCCTTGTCCTCTGCCATCACGAGGATTGCGACTGCTCCGTCGGAGATTTGGCTCGAGTTCCCTGCCGTCACTTTGCCGTCAGCCTGGAATGCCGGTTGCAAGGACGCCAGCTTCTCGAGGGATGTCTCCCAACGAATTCCCTCATCTTTGGTGATTATCTCAGTGCTGCCATCGTCACGGGTGACCTCGACCGGGATGATCTGCCCTTCGAAGCGGCCTTCTTCTGTGGCCCGGGCAGCTCGTCTATGAGACTCGAGGGCCAGCTGGTCAAGCTCCTCCCTCGAGATTCCCCACTTTTCGGCAATCATCTCTGCGGAGATGCCCTGGGGGACCAGCCCGTTGGCATATCGTTCCAACATCTTGGCACCGAATGGCAAACCCGGCCCTTGCTGGGCCGTGATTCCCATCGGGACACGTGTCATATTCTCGACACCGGCGGCAATGACCACGTCCTGAACACCTGCCATGACGGCCTGAGCTGCAAAGTGGACCGATTGCTGCGAGGAGCCGCACTGACGGTCGATGGTCACACCGGGAACCGATTCGGGAAATCCGGCGGCCAGGGCAGCGTTCCGGCCCACGTTGTATGCCTGCTCACCGGTTTGGCTGACATTTCCCATGATGACGTCTTCGATCAGGTCTGGATCGAGGTCATTCCTCTTGACCACGGCCTCGAGTGGAATCGACGCCAGATCGACGGCGTGAATGTTCTTGAAGACACCGTTCCGTCGCCCGATCGGGGTGCGTACTGCGTCGACAATGACTGCGCTTCTCATCTCGCTCCTTGACGATGTATCAAGGTGAACGGTACCGATCAATATCTTGTTCCGCTACGGCTCGCCAGTTGTGGGTGATCCGAGAGGGCCACGACAATACGCTTCCTCGCCGGAAGCGACGCAATGATTGGTTGGAGGGCGCACCATGGACAATTCGGCTATCGACTGGCTGCTGCAGGGTGACCCGGCGGTTCGATGGCAGGTCGAGCGCGATCTGGCGGGGGCTCCTCGTTCAACCTACGAAACGACGCGGCAACGCATAGCCGCCGACGGCTGGGGAGAACGATTCCTCGCACTTCAGGACGATTCAGGAACGTGGGGTGGCGGCCTCTATGCGCCGAAGTGGACTTCGACCACCTACACGTTGCTCCTGCTGACACGTTTTGGGCTCGAGCAGTCCGAGCCTCGGGCAGTTCGCGGATCGCGCAAACTCCTCGACGATGCGTTCTGGGTCGATGGCGGGGTTTCGTATTGGAAAACACACGACAGAGCGGAGCGATGCGTCAACGGAATCGTCCTCGCCATCACGGCGTGGTTCGACGTCGAAGACGACCGGGTCGACGATCTCGCCGAACTTCTCATCCGTGTCCCACTGGCGGATGGTGGTTGGAACTGCCAGGACTACTTGGGTGACACCCACTCGTCGATGCACACGACGATTTCCGTCCTCGAAGGTCTCGAGATATGGCGACGACGCCGTCGGTCCCTAGCAGCAGACGACGTCATTGCCGCCGGTCAAGAGTTCCTTCTCGAACATCGATTGTTCCGCTCGCACACCAACGGGGAGGTGATCTCAGATCGCTGGACACGATTCTCCTTCCCTCCGAGATGGCACTACGACGTTCTCAGAGGTCTCGACTACCTTCGAGATTCCGGTGCTCATCGCGATCAGCGCGCCAAGGAAGCGATCGAATTGGTGGGCCGGCAAGAGACAAACGGAAAGTGGGCGGTTGGTCCTCGCCATCCCAACAAGGAGTTCTTCAAACTGGAGAAGGGCGGGCAACCCGGCCGCTGGAACACTCTCCGAGCCCAACGGGTCCTCAACTGGTGGGATGGAGGCTCGATGACGTCGTAGTCATGCATCTCGGTGGTGCAGATCGACAGCCTCGAGGTGCCATGTGAGACCACAGCGTCTACTCGGTGGAGACGATGGGACTCGAACCCACGACCCCCGGCTTGCAAAGCCGGTGCTCTTCCAGCTGAGCTACGTCCCCAGTAAGCCACATTGTACGGACTTGGATTCTGTCTGAGAGAACAGACCAACCAGAACCAGGTCACTCCTCCTTTTGATCGAGGCGCTTCCTATATGCCCTTTTTGCTTTCTCGAACTCAGGCGACGAGGTGACTGCGAGAAACCCGTCTCCATCCATGTGATGGCCGATTCGGGCCGCCATGGCCGTGGTCACCGCATTGACCTGGTCTTTTGTGCTCAACAACGGCACTGCTGGCATCCCGACCAGCCTCTCCACAAGAGAATGGACCTCATCGTCCAGATCCTCGGAACTGACGATCCGATTGAGGAATCCAGCGGCTTTGGCCTCGTCGGGAGAGAATTCGCGACAGGTCATGACGAGCTCTTTGGTGAGAGCGGGACCGATCTCTCGCACAAGACGGGGGATACCAGCCCAATTCAGTGGGATCCCCAGTTCGACTTCGGGAATCTTGAATCGGGTGTCCCTCGTGGCCACCCTCAGATCACAGGCGGCGGCAAGAACGAGACCGCCACCGACTACCCAGCCGTGAAGTCGAGCCACTGTGATTGCACGCATCCCCTCGATGGCGTCGGCCATAGCCCCACCAAGACTGGCGTGGATGCGGCGCTCGATGAGGCTTGCCGGAGTTGAGTCGAAGGCATCGAGGTCATACCCGGCACAAAAGGACCTACCGGCGCCGGAGACCACCACGGTCAGCACACCGGTCTGTTCATCGAACCAGCGGGCTACTTCGATCAACTCTTTGAGCATTTCGGGAGTCATTGCATTGAGACGGTCGGGCCGGTTCAACTCGATCCGCCCAGTCCGCCCATCGACACTCACGGAGAGAGTCTCGAATTCCATGGCACCAACCTATAGATCTGAGGTGACGCAGGACACAGGGCTACATCGAGATGATCAGCTTTCCCTTCAAATGCCGTTCATTGAAACGACTCATCGCGGCCGGGAGATCCTCGAAGTCATACACCCGCTCGATCATCGGCACCACCTCACCGGACTTCATCAGCGACCCCAGATAGTTCAGGTCATCTTGAATCATCTTGGCGACGAAGACCTTGAATCTCCTCTTCCCGAAGACCGTCGCCAGTTTGACCGAGATCATCCGCGGAATGGGACCGAGAAGACGACCCTTGGGACCGCCGAACATCATGTAGGTGGCAGTTGGCGACAGAATCTTCTTGCACTCGGACCAGCTGCGATTGCCAGGGCCATCGAACATCACATCGAAGGACTCGCCGATCTCGGTGAAGTCCTCGTTGGTGTAATCCACGACTCGATCAGCGCCGAGAGCAAAGGCCTGATCTACGTAGTCTGTTCGACAGACCGCTGTCACCGAGGCCCCCATCGCCTTGGCCACAGAAATGGCGAAAGTACCGACACCGCCGGACGCTCCGTTGATGAGGACTCTCTGCCCGGGACGCACCTTCCCCACGTCACGCAATCCCTGGAGCGCGGTGAGCCCGGCCACGGGCACAGCCGCAACTTGCTCGAACGTCACATTCGACGGCTTGCTCACCAATTTGTGACTCTCGACCACGACGTATTCGGCGTAGCCACCGGCCCCGATATCACCCCAGACCTCATCACCAGGTCGAAGACTGCTCACCGCAGTGCCAACTGCCTCGACAACACCGGCCACATCGGCACCTAGCGTGGGCGTCTTTGGCTTGGTGAGCCCCATCTGGGCGCGAAGCATGTAGGGAATACCTTGGGACAGATGCCACTCCAGAGCATTGATCGAGCTGGCATGGACCCTGAGAAGAACCTGTTCGGGTGCGGGCTGTGGCTTGGGCACATCCCGAAGCTGAAGACTGTCTGCAAGGCCGTACGCGTCCTGGACATAGGCTCGCATTGTTGGGGCACCGGTCGGTGTCACCGATGTCTCATCGATCATGGCAGTCATCTTTGCTCCCTGTGCTAGAAATCTCTCGTACGTTGTAAGGTACCCATACGTCGTAAGGTTGTCAAGTGGGGACCGCCACATCAAACTCTCTGCTACCCCAACCGGTAACGTTCGACGGTGACACGCACCCTTACGTACACCTCATATTCAGACCCGGAGTTCCTCGAACGGGAACGGGCCAATCTGCTCGATGAGTCTTGGCAATACGTGGGGAATCTCACCGACCTTCCAACACCTTCATCCTCCTTTCCAACCGAAGTCAATCGTCTGCCGGTAGTGGCCACCAGAACCGAAGGTGAGGTGAACGTCCTGGTGAATGTGTGCGCCCACCGAGGCACGATCGTCTGTGAGACACCGTCAACGCGAGATACTCTCGTTTGCCCATATCACGCTTGGAAATACGACCTCAGCGGCCGGCTGCTCACAGCACCACGCTCGGAGCGGGAGCCGGATTTCGAAGTATCGCAACATCATCTCGAGACACTCCCTGTTGGCCTGTGGGGGCCCTTCATCTTCACCGCCACGTCGACGGACGCTCGTCCGTTTGATGAGTGGATCGCCGACCTACCCGATCAGGTCAAGGCGACCGGCATCGACGTCGAGTCGCTGCAGTTCCACAGCCGTGTCACCTCCGATCTCAACGCCAACTGGAAGGTCTGCGTGGAGAACTTCCTCGAGTGCTATCACTGCCGGGTGGCCCATCCCGGGTTCGCTAAGACCATCGACACCTCACCCGAGGAATACCACCTGCTGACCGCACCGACGTACAGCACTCAATTGGGACCCGTCCGCGAGAGATGGACGGGCAGCTTCGACCCACGCGGCGAAATCGAACGGGGCCAGTTCCACTTGATGCTCCCCAACACGGTGATAAACATCCTGCCGGGTCAACCCAACCTTTCGATCGGTCCGATCACACCCACGGGACCGGCAACCACACACCGATCCCTCGACTACTTCTTTGGCCCGGAGGTTCCCGAGACCTGGATCGAGGAGATGCTGGCGTTTGACAACCAGGTTGGCGTCGAAGACACCAGGCTCGTCGAGATGCTTCAGAAGGGTCTGAGCGCACGCCCGAGACGGCGCGGCACCCTCTTCATGGATTCTGAACAACTCATTGCCCACTTTGAGGATCACTTGAGGGACGCCTTGGGTCTGCGGGACCTACCCCTGTGAAGCCGGGATCTCTACCACACTTCGAGCCGAGGAATCCCGACTACGCCGACCGGGTGAGGACAAGTTTCGGACGGCAGACCGCCATGGAAACGATGGGAATCTCCATCGAGGACGTCGGCCCGGGGTGGGTGGAGTTCGGGTTCGAGCGTCGTGAATCGCTCACCCAGCAACACGGTCTGGTCCACGCGGGAGTGATCGCAACAGCAATGGACTCTGCATGCGGCTATGCCGCCTTCTCGCTGATGTCCGATGATGCGGCAGTGCTCACTGTCGAATACAAGATCAATCTGCTCAACCCGGCTGACTCTGATCGATATCTCGTCATGGGATGGGTCGTCAAGCCGGGACGAACATTGACCGTCTGTCAGGCCGAGACCACGCCGGTGGGAAAGACGCGGGCCACGGCCGTGATGACCGCGACCATCATGACATTGCTCGGCTCGAAACTCGACTCGTGAAAGGTCCTACACGAGACTTCGCTCACTTGCGTGCAACAAACGCACCCGGGCGATATTCAGTGCACGTCAGTCGTCTCGGTGGGTGAAAATCGGGCACCCCGACACTCTCGTTCTGCCAACGTTCGAAGATGAGCGCTGCCCACGGATTGACAATCAACGGTACACCCAGACAGGTAGTCCTCGTCGAAGGGGAAAGCGACAAGACGGCGATAGAGACACTGGCGGGCCGTCTTGGGCGACATCTGGAACGAGAAGGGATCGCCGTTGTCGCCATGGGCGGAGCCACAAACATCCGACGCTACCTTCAACTCTATGGCCCCGAAGGTGCCGGTCTGGCACTAGCGGGTCTCTGTGATCGTGCCGAAGAGGACTTCTTCCAACGTGGCCTCGAGGAGGCCAGGCTCGGGACGAAACTCGACCGCGCAAGCATGGAAGCTCTCGGCTTCTTCGTTTGTGTTGAAGACCTCGAAGACGAGCTGATCAGGGCGCTCGGGGTGGCCCATCTCGAGGATGTAATAGCTTCTGCTGGCGAGATCAGATCCCTGCGAAGCCTTCAGAATCAACCGGCGCAGCGAGAACGCCCTCTCGAGGCCCAACTACGCCGATTCTTCGGCAGTCAAAGTGGCCGGAAATCTCGCTATGCGAAGCTGATCGTCGAGGTACTGGAGCCGAGTCGGATTCCTCCGCCCCTGGCGGGACTGCTCACCCATCTCGGCTGACCTTCATCTACATATTGACAACTATCAATATATACCGATACCGTACGAGCGGACGACGTCCGCAAACTGAAAAGCGAAGTGACACATGAGATTTGGCCTGTTCCTCCAGCCGGTTCATCCGACGAGCGAAGACCCGACTGTCGCGCTCGAACGAGACCTAGATTTGGTGGTGCTGCTCGACAAACTCGGCTATGACGAGGCGTGGGTCGGAGAGCACCACAGCACGGGGTGGGAGAACATCGCCTCCCCTGAGATCTTCATCGCCTCGGCCGCTGAACGTACCGGGCAGATCCGACTTGGCACCGGTGTGGTTCAACTCGGTCTGCACCACCCCCTGGTAGCGGTTGATCGGATGATTCTTCTCGACCACCTGACGCGGGGGCGCGTCATGTTTGGGGTGGGCGTTGGCGGCGGACTCCCTTCAGATCTCCGGGTCTTCGGGTTGACACGAGAAGAGGCCGGCCGTCGACTGGAAGAGAGCTTGGATGTGATCTTGAGGCTCCTGGAGTCTGACGAGCCCGTCGATGAGAAGACCGATTGGTTTGAATTGCATCGGGCGACCCTTCAACTCGGGCCTTATACCAAACCCCATCCGCCGTTCGCCATGGCGACCACAGATCGGCGCAACGTCGAATTGATGGGACGTCTTGGAGGCCAGATTCTCACGGGGCCGATTCCAAAGCGCGTCCCGGACCTGGTCGAGCATCTTCAGCGAGGAGCTTCGGCCGCGGGGCTCACCGCATCGAGCGATCAAGTAACCCTGTCCTATGCGATGCATCTGGCCACGACGCGTGAGAAGGCGCTCTCCCAGATCAGAGATGGTGCAATTGCCGAGCACTACGAGTTCAACGTGAAGGTGAATGGTGCTCCAGCCCCGTCGGTCAGCCCCGACGAGTGGTTCGAGAGCTACGTCGACCGTCATGTGGTCGGGACAGTGGACGACGCCATCGAGAAGATCGAGGGTCTGCTCGAGCTTTCGGGAGGATTCGGCGGGCTCCTCTTCACTTCGCGCGATTGGGCAGGAACTAAAGCATCCCGGGAGAGTTGGGAGCTATTCGCCAGATCGGTCGCACCGAGATTCAGAGGCCGGCTCACCCAGCAGAAGGCTGCCGCCGCCACTGCATCTGACCTCAACGCCCCCTAGTCACGACCTCGGTCTTTCCTCGCTACTCGTGGACATCGAGAGGAGATCTACTTCGAGACGGTTCGAACCGGTCGGCGAAACCAAAGGCAAACGGAGTGGCGCCGTGCTCTCTGAGATGAATTAGCCTGCTCTCCGCCTCGGATACCGTCGGCAAGTGGTCGGGCCGGATCCACCAGAGCACCAACGTTGGGCGCAGATCCTTGACAAACCATTTGAGTCTCTGCGAGAACATCCCGAGATGCAGTCCGCCGTATGTGAATCGGTGCAGGCTCTCGATGTCACGCCACACGGAAAGAGTAAAGAGGTAGTCATCGCGACCAAAGATGATCGGCCTGACTCCTCCCCGGTAGTCGAACTCCTCCCGCCAGACGAAACCGGGGGAGGTGTCAGCCAGTTGGTTCACGGTGTCCAGCGCGGCCTCGAAGTCGGCCATCTCCGGCGAGCCGAACGGATATCTCAACTCCGCGAGATTGGCCTGCGCTAGATGGTATCGCTCGTCTGATCCTGATTCCACCATATATTGATGTTAGTCAATGTATCGATCTATGTCGATATAAACCGCTGGCCCTAGTGGCGGCGCAGCACAGCCGACGCTGAGCGAAGCGGGGCACCCTTGGATGAGGGCGTCCTGATGTGCACTATGCCGGCCAGAGCGAACAGCCCCGCAAACACGAACCAAACACCTGCGAAACCCCAGACGGGGAGTACGAGGCCCCCAATGACCGTCCCCAACAAATACCCGAATTGGACTGTGGCCGTCCGAACGCTCATGGAAGCGAGTTTTCGCCCCTCGGCCAGTTGCAGACCTAGCGCGGCTCCCGCGATGGTTCGCCCTGCGGCCAGGAACGCCACCACGGCAAGCGCCACAAAGCTGAAGAACGTCCCAACCTGCCAACCGCCCATGACGCTGGCCCAAGCGCCAAGGCAAAAGCAGAGCTAACGAGCAACGAGGCCGTCGAGAATGGTGATACTTGCCTCCTCCATGAGCCAGCGCTGGGGCAAGACCCAGCACCGGTCCGGCGCGGTGACTGTGGCTATCAGGTCCTACTCAAAAATGCATCGCAGCGTCAGCTGTGCTCACTGACATTGTGGATCTCGTCAGCGACGAGACCATGGGCCTCGCGGTGCACCGTGTTGGCGTCGTCGGCGCTCTCGGCTTCGACGAGACAAAAGATCTTTCCAGCTCCCTCGTCGACCCAATAGCGGAGGTATTTGACCCCGTATTCATCTTGAG
>JBAVIK010000399.1:0-7657 GCA_049686815.1 Acidimicrobiia bacterium
TCTCGAGGGTCTCTACGAGCTTGGGGTACGCATCTTCTCCGATGACGGCGACTCTGTGGCGGACACCGTCCTGTTGGCTCGGATCATGAGTCGACTGGCAGACCTTCCAGGAGCGGTGCTCGCCCAACACGCCGAAGATCGGGCAATGACGGCCGGCGGTCAGATGCATCAAGGCGCCGTTTCCGAACGGCTGGGACTCAGCGGTCTTCCCGCCGAGGCCGAGACTTCAGTGGTTGCCAGGGATCTGGAGCTGGTTAGAAAGAGCGGTGTCAAGTATCACTGCCAACACATCTCGGCGGGGGCAACCTTGGGGGAGGTGTCGAGGGCAAAGAAGGAGGGGTTCGACGTCACCGCCGAGGTGACGCCTCATCATCTGGTATTCACCGACCTCGACGTTGTTTCGATCGGCACCAACCTGAAGATGTACCCGCCTGTTCGCGGAAACGATGACCGAGAGGCTCTCGTGACCGCGCTGAAGTCGGGTCTCATCGACATAGTGGCGACCGACCATGCGCCCCACTCTTCGGAGGAGAAGGCCGTTTCGTTTGCCGATGCACCCCGTGGAGTCATCGGTCTGGAGACGGCCGCCTCGGCGGTATGGCAGACGCTCGGGGATCCACTTCGATTCTTTGAAGTCATGAGCGGGGCGCCGGCACGGCTGGCCGGTTTTGTAGATCAGGGCCTTCCTTTGCAAGCTGGCAACACTGCCAATCTGGTGGTGTTCGACAGAGAGGAAAAGTGGACTGTCGGTGAATTCAGATCCCGCTCTGCAAACAGTCCATTCACGGGTACGACGATGACGGGCAGGGTCAAGACGACCATCTACCAGGGAAAGATCACACACGGAATGAGTACCGCCAATGTCTGAGAGCACAGCCGGTGTCCTGGCGACAGCCGACGGGGAGGTGTTTCGAGGCCGCTCAGTGGGTATCTCCGGGGCGGTTACCGGCGAAGCAGTGTTCAACACCTCGATGAGCGGTTATCAAGAGATCCTCACCGACCCTTCATATGCGGGTCAAGTGGTGGTGATGACCGCGCCTCACATGGGCAACTACGGCGTGAACACCTTCGATGCCCAGTCTCATCGACCTGCTGCTGCCGGCTTTGTGATGCGTTCGCTTTCCCGACGACACTCGAATTGGAGAGCAGAGGGCTCGTTATCGGACTATTTCGCGGCCAACGGAGTGGTTGCCCTGAGCGAGATCGACACACGACGTCTCACCAGACACATCCGAGATCGCGGGGCAATGCCCATCGCCATGGGGGTCGGGTACGACGAGGGTGAGCTCAAGGAGATGGCTGCTGCCGCTCCCACGATGGACGGCCAGGACCTGGCGGCACAAGTATCGACGTCTGAGCCTTACACGGTCGTCGCCGACGGCGAGAAACGTGGACTGATCGTGGCGATCGACTTGGGGATCAAGACCGACATCCTCCGACACCTCACAGGCAGAGGCTTCGAGGTCGAGGTAGTTCCCTATTCGACCGAACCAGCACACATTCGACAGCTCTCGCCAGACGGTGTCTTCTTGTCGAACGGGCCAGGTGATCCGGAGCCTCTGCACCAAACCACCGAGACCCTTCGCTCATTGATCGGCGAGGTGCCGATCTTTGGGATCTGCCTGGGGCATCAGGTACTCGGCCGGGCAGTCGGTGCCGAAACGTTCAAACTGCCTTTTGGGCACCACGGGGGAAACCATCCAGTCCGCCACATGGAGACCAGCCGGGTGCACATCACCTCGCAAAACCACGGGTTCGCGGTTGATCTTTGGGCACTGACTGAGGACGACATGCCCGAACACGTCGGTCTGGTGGGCCCACAGCTGCTCCCGTCGGCGGTCGAAACCGCATTTGGCGTGGTTCGACCGACACACCAGAACCTCAATGACGGGACTCTCGAAGGGATGCGACTCGACGACTACGACGCATTCTCGGTTCAGTATCACCCCGAAGCATCACCCGGCCCACAGGATGCCTCCGGGTTGTTTGACGACTTCGTGGCCCTCATAGAGAGGTCGAACTGATGCCGGGACGTCGCGACATCCGCTCAATACTCCTGATCGGATCGGGCCCGATAATCATTGGCCAGGCATGTGAGTTCGACTACTCGGGGACGCAGGCAGCCAAAGTGCTCAGAGCGGACGGCTACAGGGTCGTCTTGGTCAACTCGAATCCGGCAACGATCATGACCGACCCCGAGTTCGCCGACGCCACCTATATAGAGCCGATAACACCCGAGGTGGTCACCGAGATAATCGCACGAGAACGCCCCGATGCTCTGCTTCCGACCCTGGGCGGCCAGACCGCACTGAATGTCGCCTCAGAATTGGCCCGCACCGGTGTCCTAGAACGTCACGGTGTCGAAATGATCGGTGCAGGTCTCGAGGCGATAGACAGAGCCGAGGACAGGGGGCTCTTCAAAGAGACGATGGAGCAGGTCGGTCTGGAGGTCCCAAGAGCCGGATACGCCCGCTCGATGAACGAGGCCGTCAAGATCGCCAAAGAGGTCGGCTACCCGGTGATGGTTCGGCCATCGTTCATCCTCGGTGGTGGTGGCACGGGCATCGCCGACACTGAAGAGGACTTCTTGACTGTTGCCAGACACGGGTTGGAGACTTCACCCGTCAGCGAGATCCTCGTCGAGGAGTCCGTGCTCGGATGGAAGGAATACGAGCTCGAAGTAATGCGGGACCGAGCGGGAAATGCCGTCGTGGTTTGCTCGATCGAGAACCTCGACGCCATGGGCGTGCACACGGGCGACTCGATCACGGTGGCACCGATCCAAACCCTCAGCGATCGTGAATACCAGGAGATGCGCAACGACGGAATCAAGGTCCTCGAGGCGATTGGGGTCGAAACGGGCGGATCGAATGTGCAGTTCGCTGTTGACCCAGCAACCGGTCGTCGTCTCGTCATCGAGATGAATCCCAGAGTGAGCAGGTCCTCTGCTCTTGCGTCCAAAGCAACCGGCTTCCCTATCGCAAAGATCGCGGCACAACTCGCTGTTGGATACACCTTGGACGAAATTGCCAACGACATCACCGGCGCAACACCGGCATCATTCGAGCCAGCTCTCGACTATGTGGTGGTGAAGGTCCCGCGTTTCGATTTTGCCAAGTTCCCTTCGGCGTCGACCACGTTGGGGACCGCGATGCGCTCCGTGGGTGAAGCGATGGCCATCGGAAGGACGTTCCCCGAAGCCCTCCAGAAAGCACTGCGTTCCCTTGAGAATGGTCGATTTGGGCTCAACGCCGACCCAGGCGAGGGAGCACTGATGGATCTCGACGACGAAGAGCTCAGAAGCGCGGTGTCAGTGCCCACTCCGGAGCGGATCTATGCCATCGCCGAGGCAATGCGTCGTGACTGGAGTGTCGACGACGTATCTGCTCTCTCATTTGTCGACCCTTGGTTTGTGGATCAGATCGGTGAAATCGTCGACGTGCGTCACGATCTCATCGCCAGTCCACAGGAGCACCTCCGCGAGGCGAAGCGTTTCGGCTTTTCCGACAGACAGATCGCCTACCTGCTCGACGTTGAGGAAATCACGATCCGAAATCAACGGACGGAGGGGGGCCTGGTTCGAACCTTCAAGACCGTTGATACCTGTGCGGCTGAGTTCGAGGCGTTCACTCCGTACATGTATGGCACGTTCGAGGATGATTCAGAAGTCCTCCCCGCGGACAAACCGAGAGTGGTCGTGCTCGGGTCTGGCCCAAATCGGATCGGCCAGGGTATCGAATTCGACTATTGCTGCGTCCATGCGAGCTTTGCCTTGAGAGATGCCGGCTACGAGACGGTGATGGTCAATTGCAACCCCGAGACCGTGTCCACCGACTACGACACTTCGGATCGGCTCTACTTCGAGCCTCTCACTATCGAGGACGTTCTCGCGGTCATCGACGCCGAACAGCCAGAAGCTGTGATCGTGCAACTGGGTGGGCAGACACCCTTGAACCTCGCCGAGGCACTGGAAGCCGCCGGGGTTCGCATCGCCGGAACGTCGCCCAGATCGATCGCCTTGGCGGAGGATCGAGAGCAGTTTGCGGAGATTTGCAGAAACCTCGGTCTGAAACAGCCGCCTGCGGGATCAGCGACTTCCGCCGCAGAGGCCCAAGAAGTCGTCGACCAGATCGGCCTGCCTGTAATGGTCCGGCCCTCCTTCGTCCTCGGTGGCCGGAAGATGAAGGTGGTCTACAGCCTCGAAGAGCTCGGGGACTACGTACGAGACATCTATGGCGAGGGTGATCCCGAGGTCGTAGGCAATCCGATTCTCATCGATCGATTCCTGGAGTCCGCGGTGGAAGTAGACGTCGATGCGATCTTCGACGGTTCGGAGCTTCTGCTTGGTGGTGTAATGGAGCATGTCGAGGAGGCAGGAGTCCACTCTGGCGACTCGGGGTGCGTGACGCCGCCTCCGACGATCTCCGATGAGGCAATGAAAGAGATACTTCGAGGTACCAGGGAACTGGCTTCTGCACTGGGGGTCATGGGTCTCATCAACATCCAGTTCGCGGTCAAAGGGGACGAGGTGTTCGTCCTCGAAGCGAATCCACGGGGCAGCAGGACCATCCCATTCATCTCAAAGGCAAAAGGAATGCCACTGGCCCGAATTGCCGCACGAGTGATGATGGGCGACACGCTCGAGACACTACGTCGGGAAGGTGAAATACCTTCGGCCGAGAGCATTCCGGAGTTTGTGGCGGTGAAAGACGCAGTCCTGCCTTGGGACAGGTTCCCCGAAGAGGACTCAATCCTCGGACCGGAGATGAAGGCCACCGGCGAAGTCATGGGAATCGGACCGGACATGGGAGTGGCCTACGGAAAAGCGCTGCTTGCCGCGGGGAATGTGCTCGCCGACAGAGGTCGGGTGTTTCTTTCCTTTGCCGACCGCGACAAGCCAATGGGCTTGGCCGTGGCCCAGGCCTTCACGATGCTCGGCTTCGAGCTCATCGCCACGCAAGGGACAGCCAGATATCTTCGCCACCATGCGCTCACCGCCGAGTCGGTCAACAAGATCGGTGAGGGTGAGCGTGACATCGGTGAACGTCTGGAGAATGGGGAGATTCAGTTGGTGATCAACACGCCTCGAGGCGGCAGGGCCCGATCCGATGGAACAACCATTAGACAGGTGGCGAGGAGAAACTCGATACCTTGTGTCACCACCGTCCAAGGAGGTCTGGCTGTGGCACGAAGCCTCCGTGCCGGACCGGGAGCGATCAATCGCCCACGAAGTCTCCAAGAGTGGCATCGGAGCGTCTGACGCCGCCCTCACGAGCCCTCGAGCTCAGAACGCCATTGATCGCGGCGTCGGGCACGGTGGGATCGGTGTGGGAGTGGGCAGAAGTCGCCGACGTCGGTTCGTTCGGTGGCGCCGTGGCCAAGTCTGTGGCGCCAGAACCGTGGCCAGGGCGGCCTGAACCTCGGCTCGCCCCAATGTCCACGGGAATGCTCAACGGAATCGGGATTCAGAATCCGGGCATCAGGCAATGGAAAGACTCGATGGCGGATCGAATCCCGCGTCTCAGAGTGCCGATCTGGGGTTCGGCGGTGGCCAGCGACTCTGATGGCTTCCTCGTGGTCGCATCGGGACTTGCCGAAGCCGGAGTTTCGGCAGTGGAGATAAACCTCTCCTGCCCCAATCTCGACGACGGGCGTCTCTTCTCGTTCGATGGCGACGCAAGCGCGTCCGTGATTCGGGCCGTGCGCGAGATCCTGAGGATCCCGATAGGCGCAAAGCTCTCTCCCAACACGCCTGACATTGTTGGTGTCGCCTCGGCTTGCCTCGAAGCAGGTGCCGACTTCCTCATACTGACCAACACGGCACTTGGTTTCGGCATCGACATCAAGTCACGGCGTCCGATGCTGAGCGGGGGGACAGGCGGGTATAGCGGACCGGGTCTGAAGCCCATTTCTCTACGATGCGTATACGAGGTTTCGACCCACATCCCTGAGGCGTTCATTGTCGGATGTGGTGGGGTGAGCACCGGCGCTGACGTGATCGAGTACATCATGGCTGGTTCCTCAGCGGTCGAACTGGGCACGGTCCTGTTGGCTGAGCCGAACGCAGGTCGTCGAATCCTCGATGAACTGGAAAGCGAGTTGGTGAGACTTGGCGCATCTTCGGTCACTGAACTGATCGGGTCGGTGAATAGATGGTGAATCCGATCCTCGTTGCCCTTGACTTTCCCAGTGGTGATACGGCTATGGATCTCGCTCGCTCACTGCGGCCTCATGTGGGTGGCTACAAGGTTGGTCTCGAGTTGATGATGTCCGAAGGGCCAGATCTGGTGGCCACTATTGGAGAGCTCGAGCTTCCGATTTTCGTAGACGCCAAGCTCCACGACATACCCAACACGGTGCACGGTGCGGCAAAGCAGCTGGCAATGAAGGGGGCACGTTGGGTGACAGCTCACGCAGCAGGGGGAGAGTCGATGCTCGAAGCGGCCGTGTCCGGACTGGAGGAGGGCCGACGGGGCGACGCCGAATCGGGGATCCTGGCTGTGACGGTGCTCACCTCGATCGAGGAATCGGACCTGGTCCTACTCGGAATCAGTGGAAGTCTCGATGATCAGGTGCGACGACTCGCTCACCTGTCCCGGCATTCTGGCGTCGAAGGCATCGTCTGCTCGCCAAACGAAGTCGGAATTGTCAGATCTAGTGTTCCTGACCTCTTGAGGGTGATACCGGGGATTCGACCAAGATCGGTATCGGAGGACGATCAAAAGCGGGTGGCGACTCCTGAAGATGCAATAAGGGCAGGTGCTGACTACATCGTTGTCGGGAGAGCTATCACCAAAGCGCGCGATCCGGTGGAAGCGGCGCGGTCGATAGCTGAATCGTTAGGAACACAAGGGCCATTCTGAGCCGCTCACCGGGGTATATCGAAGCTATGGTCGGCACAGGTCTGCCAGCGGCAGGCACAAGGTGAGGAGTGGAGAACATCATGGCACAGCCACCACAGCTGACCGACGAACAGCGCCGAAAGGCGCTCGAGAAGGCGGCGGAGGCACGAAAGGTCCGGGCAGAGACGAAAGAGCTTCTCAAGACAGGCTCGATGACCCTTACCGAGCTATTCACAGAAGCCGACGACAACGAGCTCCTGGCCGGTCTGAAAGTTGAGTCCCTGATCGCCGCGATGCCGGGGACCGGCAAGATCAAAGCGAAGCGGATGATGGAATCGATCGGAATCGCCGAGAATCGCAGGATTCGGGGTCTCGGGAGCAACCAGAAGGAAGCACTTCTCGCTGAGTTCTCGTGAGCCGACCGGGCGACTGATCGTCATCTCCGGGCCTTCCGGCTCGGGGAAGACCACCATCATTCGAAAGCTCCTCGAGACGGTTGATCTCGAGTTTTCAGTGTCTGCCACCACCCGACAGCCACGATCGGGAGAACAGGACGGGATCGACTACTTCTTCATGGATGAGGATGCGTTCAAACGTCTTATCACCGAAAACGGTCTGGCCGAATGGGCAATCTACAACGGCAACTACTACGGAACACCGCAGGTAACGATCGACTCGGCGCTCAGCGAAGGCAAGGACGTCTTGTTGGACATAGAGCTCCTCGGTGCTCGCCAAATACGTGAGAATCGCTCTGACGCCCTCATGATCTTCATCGCCCCACCTTCCCTCGAAGAACTGGAGACGAGGTTGAGGGG
>JBAVIK010000400.1:0-5385 GCA_049686815.1 Acidimicrobiia bacterium
CTACTACCTCAGGTTTGAGTTAGGCCTGGATGAATCGCTGGCGCTGGGTGCCAAGGCCGGCGATAGTGAGCTCGACCACGTCGCCGTCTTTGAGGTAGCGGGGCGGGTCAAACCCCAGACCGACTCCAGGAGGCGTGCCGGTGTTGATCAAGTCACCTGGTTCCAACGCCATGAACTGGCTCACATACCACACGGTGTAACCCGGATTGAAGATCATGGTGCGGGTGTTCCCGTTCTGCATCACCTCTTCGTTCACCGCGGTGGCCATACTGAGACTCATCACGTCGGCGATCTCGTCTTTGGTCACCAACCAAGGTCCAAGCGGGTTGAAAGTGGGACATGACTTGCCCTTTGTCCACTGGCCACCCTTCTCTATCTGAAACTCTCGTTCCGAGACGTCGTGGGAGACGGAATAGCCGGCGATGGCGTCCCAGCCGGCCTGCTCGTCGTTGAGGTATTTGGCGTCCGAGCCGATGATCACCCCCAGTTCGACCTCCCAGTCGGTCTTCACGCTTCCCTTCGGGATCTCGACATTGTCGAATGGCCCCACAACTGTGTTTGTCGCCTTCTGAAAGAGGATCGGCTCCGTAGGGATCCTGGCACCGGTTTCGCGCGCATGGTCCTCGTAATTGAGGCCTATGCACAAGACCATCCCGGGTCGAGCGATGGGCGGTCCGAGCCGTCCCTCGATGATCGGAAATGACGCAAGATCCGTTTCACGGACCCGGTCGAGACTTCCGTTGGCAAGGGTCTTCCCGTCGATCTCGGTCACCAGAGAGGAGATGTCCCTTGCGTTTCCTTCAAGGTCGATGATGGCGGGAACCTCGGCTCCCGGCTCTCCGACGCGAACCAGTTTCATTCTTCTCCCATCTAATAGGTCGCCCGGCCACCGGAGATGTCGTAGGTCTGCCCGGTGGAGAAACTGCATTCATCAGAGGCGAGCCACGAGACGAGGGCCGCAACCTCTTCGGGGAGCCCAACTCGGCCCATGGGGATCTTGGAAATCATGTACTCGAGGACGTGTGCCGCCGTCTCGGCGTTCATCGGCGTTGCGATGACAGCAGGAGCCACCGCGTTGACGATGACCCCATCCTGAGCGGCTTCTTTCCCGACCGACTTGGTCAAACCGATGACACCCGCCTTGCTTGCCGAGTACGCACCGAGGTTGGGGTTGCCCTCCTTACCAGCGATCGAGGCAATGTTGACGATCCGACCCCAGCCACGCTCCCTCATGCCGGGAAGAACCGCCCTCATGGTGTTGAAAGTGCCGGTCAGGTTGACATCAATCGTGCGATTCCAGCCTTCGTCACTCACATCCCAGATGGGCACGTTGGGTCCGACCACTCCTGCACTGTTCACCAGCACGTCGATTGGCGACAGGTCTTCGATCGTGCCCGTGACCGCTGCAGCGTCAGAGACGTCCAGATAGTGGGCGCCGGTCACTGACGGGCGTGCACCGTCCAGGTCCTCCGAATTGACGTCACACACAAAGACATCGAGCCCGTCTGAGACCAGACGGTGGGCACAGGCCAGCCCGATGCCACTGGCTCCGCCGGTAACCAGTGCCCTTCGAGGCATTGGTACTCAGCGCTCCACGTGGAGGGCGCCGCCACCTTCCCCGAGAACGAGGTCCCTCTCTGGCACGGGCACGTGGTCGACCGGCACTGGGGCAAGCGCCTCGATGAAGAGGCACCCTTCAACCGTTGAAAGGTGGTGATTCAATCCTTTGTTCACAACGGCGACGTCGCCGCCTCTCAGTGTTTGGGTCTGGCCCTCGACCGTAAGCGTGACGTCACCCTCGACGACCCACATCAACTGTTCGCTGTGTGGGTGATTGTGTTCGGGAATGACTGCACCCGGCTCGTAGGTGACCCGGCACATCAGCACCTGCTCACCGCCAATGGCGTTAATCGACACTCCGGGAGCGAAGGGATGCGGTTCTACGCCCTTCCAGGTGCGGAAGGGAGAGCTCAGATCCCCCAACTGAGCCCCGTGCCAACGGTATTGACCGACAGGTCCTCATCGAAAGAGACGAGCTTGCCTTCCCGGCGGACACCGTCGTCTCCTGCGTTCTTCTTGTCGAGTTGTCGCAGCACCGCTTCGGGCGTGATCGGTATCTCGGTGACCCAGACACCGACAGCATCGTGAACCGCGGCAGCGATGGCGGGCGGCTGGCTGTTGTTGGCCATCTCGCCAATCCCCTTGGCGCCATAAGGCCCGTCCGCGGACGGGTTTTCGATGATGAGGGTCTTCATCTCAGGCATGTCCCTGGGGCTGGGCGTCATGTAGCTGTTGAACTGAGCACCGCGGTGGTCCACCGACGGGTAGTACGGGTAGCTGGTTTCCAAAACCCCCAGACCGAGTCCCATCATCGCCCCTCCCTGGATCTGGCCCTCGACGAGAGCAGGGTTCAAGGCCCGACCTACGTCGTAGCATTGGGTCATCGACAAGACGAGGACTTCGCCGGTCTCGTCGTCGACCTCGACCTCGGCGACACATCCAGCATAAGAGATCGCCGAGTGGGGAGGTGAGTCGACCTCGCCGGTGGTGGAGTCGGTGATTGTGGAGTAGGGCTTCAGCTGGGCGCCCGTGCCGGTGATCAGCACACCGTGACCGTAGGCTGCCGCCCCGGCCACTTCCGCCACGTCCATCTTCTCAGAAGGTGTGCCCTTGACGGATACCTCACCGTCCGCGATTTCGAGGTCGTCGGGACTGATCTCCATTTCCCTGCCGGCGGCTTCCAACAGCTTCTGCTTCACCTCTTTGGCGGCTTTGAGAACCGCGTTACCAGCCACAAAGGTCGCCCTCGAGGCGAAGGTGCCGGTGCAAACCGGTGATGAGTCGGTGTTTGAGTTGTCGAAGGTCACCCAGTCGTATGGGACACCGATCGCCTCCGCGACGATCTGGGATTGAATCGTCTTGGCTCCATTGCCGATATCCGACGTTCCAGAGAACACGTCGATTCGTCCGTCCGGCTTCACCTTGATCCATGCCTGCGACGGATCACCGTTCTGGTTCATCCCCGTTGGGTACTCAATGGCGGAGATGCCCTTTCCGCGGTGCTTGGCCATCAGTGACCCCCTTCCGATGTATCGAGTTGGTCTACGAGGTGTTTGGGAAGCATGTCTCCGGTTCTTATGTCACGCGTGGCTCCCGCCACTGAGGCTGCCAGCTCTTTGCCTTCGGAATCTGCGATCGCCCTGAGCACATCCACGGTGGACGGATCGGTGTATTTGATTCGGTTGGGTGATGTGTCACCGATCCGGTTGGCGTTCTTCAGCCTGAACTCGTACTGGTCCATACCTATCTCCTCGGCGACCCGAGTCATGTGCGTTTCGACCGAGAACGACACCGAGGTGACGCCGAATCCACGCATGGCTGTTGTTGGAACCCTGTTGGTGAACACGACGTATCCGTCGAAATGCAGGTTGGGGATTGTGTAGGCCCCGGTGTGGTGGAAGCTGTGTTTTGTCAACCCGTAGGGTGAGAACCGGGCATAGGCTCCCGCGTCATGCAGACTCAGCATCTTCCGCCCCAGGATCCATCCATCGTTGGTCACGGCGTCGATGATTTCCATGTGCCATGGTCCGCGGGTTGAGGAGGCAAGAAACTCCTCTTCACGGGTCCAGCGCCACTTGACCGGTCTGCCGATCTTCTGGGCGAGAAGAGCACAAACAGTGTCGCCGGCCGAGTCGACCTTGCCACCAAACCCGCCACCGACCGTCCCACCAACGACTTTGAGCTTGTTGAGCGGCACCTGAAGGTGGGCCGCCACCACACCCATGGTGAAGTAGAGGGCCTGGGTACAGGAGTAGATCGTCAATCTTCCGTCTGGCTCGGGAACCGCCAGGGTCACCTGGGTTTCGACGGGGGCCTGTTCGATGGCTGATGAGCGGTACACCCCGGAGACGATCTTGTCCGCATCCTCAAAGGCCTTCTCGATGTTGCCTTTCCGGATCTGACGGACATCCATCTCTTCTTCGAAATGCGGATACCAGTTACCCCACTGATGTATTTTCGGGGCGTCAGCGTCGAAGGCCTTGCGAACATCGAGCAATGCCGGGCGCTCTTCGAATTCGATCTCGATCGCATCGATCGCCGCCTGGGCTGTCTCTTCGTCGTCCGCCGCCACCAGTGCAATCGGCTGACCTTTGTAGCGAACTTCGTCTTTGGCGAGAAGCGGCTCATCAGCCGGGATGCCTAGACCAGAGAGGTGGCCGTACTCGAGAAGCGGTACGTCTTCCCAGGTGATGACACCGTGTACACCCGGCATGGCTTCAGCCTTGGTGGTGTCTAGACGGGTGATGGCTGCGTGATCCACCGGCGACCGCAACGCCTTCGCCCACAACATGCCATGGACTCTCACATCATCGACATAGTGGGTCTGACCGGTGACGTGACCCATCCCGTCGTAGCGGGGAAGTCTTGCTCCTACAGCTTTCATTCGTGGGTCCCTCCGATAACAACGGTCGACGGATCCGGCGCGGTAGTGGTGATGTCGAATTCGCTTTGTTTGGTGGCCGCGGCAATCGCATCGAGAATCTTCGAGTAGCCGGTGCAACGGCAAACGTGACCCGAGATGGCCTCGACGATGTCATCCTTGTTCGCTGTGCCTCCACCGTCGATGTAAGCGGTTGCGGCCACGATCATTCCCGGTGAACAGAACCCGCATTGTGCTGCGTAGTGATGGATGAACGCTTGCTGCACCGCCGAGGGGCTCTTTGGGGTGCCGATACCTTCAACTGTGGTGACAGAGCCGCCGTCGACGGCCGCCACAGGTGTGAGACACGAGCGCTGAGGTTGACCGTTCACCAGCACGGTGCACGACCCACAGCCTCCAGCCCGGCAACCGGCTTTGGGACCTGTGATGTCGAACTCTTCCCTGAGCACCTCGAGGAGCGAAGTGAGCGGCTCACTCCTCACCTCTCTGTTGACTCCGTTGATCTCTATCTTCATGGCTCAGCCCTTCATCTCGTTGAGGACTTGTCTCACCAGGCCGGGGAGCAATCGCTCCCGATACCAGCCCGAAAGGATGGCGTCGTCACTCATGGTGACATCCGAAAGGGCAGCTTGACCGGCGGAATCTGGGTCGTTGGCCGCGGCCTCGGCTGAAGGGAGTCGCATTCCGTGGGCGCCGGCACCGGTCACTGCCAGCCGTATCTCACCAGAGGCGCCTTTGGCGCCGGACACGGCCAGTGGCGTGAAATGGTGGGCATGACGACGTCGAAAGGCTGCGAATCCGCCGGCCGTTGGGGCTTCGAAGCTGACATCCAGTACGAGTCGACCTAGCCGTTCCGGCAGAAAGTCTTCGACCGGTTGTGACTTCTCTCCACCTTCACCGGTCGAACGCACGGTTGCACCGAGGGCCAACAAGGCACCTTGAAG
>JBAVIK010000401.1:0-1658 GCA_049686815.1 Acidimicrobiia bacterium
CTATACACATCGACGTTTTCAAATGACTGGCCGTCGGCCGTGAACGAGCCGACTCCGGCACCAGCAAGTGGAGGAGGACTGCCGCCCCCGCCGCCGTTGTCGGAGGAGTTATCGGGCGGATTGTCAACCGTGATCGTTGGCTCTCCCTCACAGACCACCTCGAAATCGACCGTGTAGGTGTTGTCGAAATCCACGAATACGGCCGAACCCGAGGCGGATGTGTCGTCGACAGTCCACGACATAGTCCCACCAGGTGCCCTCTCGGCCAGGACGTCCGGAGAGGCGATCCGGATGTCGAGCCCGTCGTTCTTGATCTGAAAATCGGGTGCGTCCCGTTGGGTTGCTTCCCAATCGTCAGGCGGCAAGTCCATGCTGAACGTGCCCGGCGATCCATCGTCGCCGACGATCACCTCGCCGTTGCCATCGACTGCATACCCAATTGCGTAGAAGCGACCGGAACCAAAGAAGTCCGGGCTGCAGGTCTCGAACGTGATGTCATCAATCCCTTCGACCTGAGAGAACGTCACATCATCGAGGGCGTAGTTGGTGCTCACCCCATCGACCGTGATGATTGCTGACCTTTCACCAGGCTGGCCAGCCGGGTCGTCGGATTCTTGATCGACCGGCTCGTTGGAAGAGCCGCTCCCACCCTCCTCGGAAGACGCTGTCGTGTCAGATGACCCGTCCGAATCTCCACCGCCACATGCCGCGAGAATCAATGCGAGGAGAGCCAGAATCAATATCGATCGTGTGCGCGCCCATTTCATTCCATGCTCCCAATCGTCTGCGGTCTGATCATGTCGGAGGTCGTCGTCCACCTTGTCGTGCTGAGCCCTTCCACGCCAAGCGCCGTCGTTGACTATCTCCTCTGGAATCTACGGGTGCCGTCGAGATGGAGAGATACTCAAATGAGATGGGGCGCCTACTCATTTCAGTGGCCAAACGAGATACCAGCGAACGTCGACAGGCGCTATCAGTCGGTAGGTAGCCTGTTCGGCGGATGCAGGTCACCCTGGTAGGACGTGGAAATTATCTACGACGCGCCCTCTTTCTCCTGGATAGCAAAGGGGTGGTGTTGCTTATGGGGCCCTCAGGTATCGGCAAGACCGCGTTGTGTGATGTCATCGCTGAAGGATGGCGTTCCAAAGGTGGCAGAGTCGTCGAGGTCCGCGGCACACAAGGCTTGCAAGGAATTGCGTTTGGTGCCTTGACCCTTTCGCTTCACGTCGAATTGGGGAATTCCAATGCCGAGACCCTCGCCAAGGTCACATCATCGCTCGCGGGTGGGGATTCGCCGGCGATGGTCGTCGTTGACGACACCCATCTGCTCGATCCAGAGAGTGCCGCTGTCGTCAGTGGTCTCGCCCAGGTCACCGACATTGCATTGGTCATGGCGATCACATCGGGGGAGTCCGTCTCCTCGGACATAACTTCGGTTTGGGCACGGTGGCCCGATAGCCGGATCGATGTGGAGAGTCTTGGGCGGGATGATGTCGCCCGCCTGATGACGAACTTGGTCGGCGGGCCGCTCGACGAGGAGACGCTCGACGAGATATTCGCGTTGACCTTGGGTTATCCGCTCTACGTCACCGCAATTGCTGCCGAATTGGCAGACCGAAGGAGCGGTTCGTCGCCCGATTCGACGGTCACCATGGAGC
>JBAVIK010000402.1:0-12288 GCA_049686815.1 Acidimicrobiia bacterium
GTCGACCACCGGTGAGATTGGGTCACCAAGATCGACTGGCTTTCCGGGGTCACCGTAGGAAGTCACATAACCATTTCCCAGAGCCAGGTTCTCTGCGGATGACAAGTAGGACGGCGCGTCACGTTGACCAACCAAAAGGCCGCTGGAAGTTGCAATAAGGAGGAGAGCGCAGGCCAGCGCGATCACCAAGGCAGGCACCACGGAGCGGCTTCCTGTCGCTTGGTTCATCCCCACTTGCGAGATTTTAGCCCACACACCCCCTGGGCGCGTTGGTAGTGAAATCAAGCAGGACCGCAACCATCGGGCCAGCGGATATGAGAATCAGCGTCAAACGAACCGAGGTTCACAGACTTGCCGTCGGGTGAGGTGATTTCAACATTGACCCTTTTCACCTCGCCAAGACCGAACCTCGATATCGGCAAACCCGATGACGCGTAACCGGTGGCGATCATGAGTTCCTGTCTTCCAACTGGCTCCCCCGATTCGGTCGTGACCGAAACAACCGAGCCGATGCCTCGACCGGGTCCGGCAACGGACACTTCGAGCCAATGACCCACTTGGCTGTCATTTCTGAACATGATCGACGGAAGTGACGGCTCCCACTCGAGGGCGAGTATGTCCACTCGCCCATCTCGGTCATAGTCGACGCTAGGGGCTCCGACCCAATATTGCTGGGAGCCCGTGTCACCAACAACGCTGAAATGGGGCAGCGGACCGCCATCGTTGATCAGGATCGCAGGCGAGGTCCCACCATTCACGGAAGCCGATGTTATGACATCTGGATGGCCGTCGTTGTTCACATCCGCTATCTCCACATGCGGAGCCAATGTCGGAAAATCGACTACTCCTGAGGAGTCTGTCACATCTGTAAACGACAGATCTTCAGCTTCTCCATCGCTGAGGAACACGCGAATCGGAACTTCGACACCAAACTCGATGGTGCTCCGGAAATGCTGTCCCACGACGATGTCCGGCCATCCGTCGTGGTTGAGATCTCCAACGGCCACCCCGGCTGGATCGTCCTCCTCGCCGTAGATCTCCGGGAGAAAGTCTCCAGGTGTGTAATCCACGAAGGACGCATCTCCCGAGTTGAGAAACACGCCCGTTGACAGTACGAGATCGGCAACACCATCCCGATTGAGATCAGCCGCCTGGGCCCCAAGCGAGAAGAGGCCTTCCAATCCAGAGCCAGCCGTGACATCTTCGAATTCGAAGTCGCCACGGTTGAGCAGGAGGATGCCGCCTGTCTCGCCATAGCGACCCTCCGACACGTAAATGTCGAGTCGACCGTCGCGGTCGAAGTCGGCAACCGTGGGTGTGCGGCCTCGAAATCCGACGGCTAGGGGCTCACTTCTCGGAACGAGGTTTCCCTCCTTGTTCTCGAAGATGCGAGTGGGCTCCTTTGCATCCCCACTTACTCCGGCATTTCTGACGAGGACGAGATCATCGTCTCCATCGCCGTCCAGATCGGCGAAGAGAGCCCCACTGGTGCGAGCCAACTCATCCGACCACCCTTCGACGACCTCGACATGCGAGGCCGACAACGACACGATCTGATCTGGACGTGGCCCTGTGGCCCCGCGCACCGCATAGGTATCTTCCGGTCGGTCAGCAAACGTCCCGACCAAAACATCGGTCGTACCGTCAGAATCAACATCACCGAACGCGCCAGCGTGTCCATGGATTCCAGTGAGGGGCTCGACCAGGCCGATCGACTGCGTCACATCCTCCATTACGATCGCGCCGGCCGATCCGTCGGTCGATGCCTTCCAGCAGACCAGGTCTGCCTGACCGGTCACCACTGATTCGACAGGTTGGCTGTCGGCAAGCGTTGCGTCAGGTGGAGCCTCGGAGCCAGCCGCATTCGATTGTGGGGGGCTCGGTTGTGTCGTGCCGGTACAGGCGATGATCATCACGAGCATCACCAGAGAGGCCGCCCTCACAAACCCTCCACAACAACCAACACCACATTTCCAAAACCATTGTCATCTTGAGTCTTCGACGCGTTGACACCGAGGATCAGACGCCCGGCGTCGTACACAATCGAATAGGTCCCACCGGGAAGGAGATCGAGTTCTCCCTCGAAGGCTTCGCGGAGGCGAACTACTTCGGTGATCTCACCTGAGACAAGATCGAGGCTTTTGATTGCTGCTCCCGTCTCCCACGAGTTCCCGTGAGCACCGGACATCCAGAACACGCGCTGCCCCGGTTCATCCAGCGCCAGCGATGTCGTGTATCCGCCAGGGTCTCCAAGAAACGTCTCTTCACCATCTGAGGACAACCGGAAGAGCTTGGGAGGGTCCTGGGTCACCCCAACGAAAGTCCCATCGTCCATGGTCACGGTTGCAGCGCGGAGCCAGTCACCTGGCAAGCCCTCGGTGAACACCGAATTTGCACCTGTACCGACATCCCAAGCGGCGAGCCTTCCGGACCCAACCGAGAAGAGAATCTGTCCATCACCAGAGGTTGCCAAGGCCCGGAAGCCGAGATGACTCGGGTCCGTGTAATCAAGCCCGGGAGCAGAACCCACTATTTCCCACGAGATCAGCCGTCCTTTGTCACTCTCGGGATCAACGGCCTCGGCGACGATGACGGTGCGATCCGATGTGATTGTCATCGACGGAATCCCGAGTCCATCGCTGAACACCCCGGCGTCGGTCACGGTCTTCCCGATCGGATCGATCAGTAGCAAATGATCCCCCTCGTAATCAGTGATGCCTGAACGAGTCCCCCAATAGGTTGCGGCCCATATGCGGTCGCAACGATCAACGACCATTTGGGCGTGAACCTTGCCAAAACCCCACGATCCGGGTGGGCGATCGATTACAGAAAGAACGTCCATGAAGCGCGAGACTTCTCTCGTGTCGGGGTCGTAGACAAAGAAGTATGAATTGCCATCTGCCCCGAGGTGGTCTCCAACGGCCGAGAAATGACGACCGTCAGCACCGACCACTCCTTGACCCCACTGCGACCAGAGCCCATCGGTGGGCCCGGGGAGCGGATACTCGGCGGCATAAACGTCGACACCGTCGGAGCTGTGAATCAAGTCGAGTGAGGTCGAGTTTGTAATCTCCCATTGGACACCGACCTCTAGTGCAGGACAGTCGGTGGCTGCTACAGGAGCTGTATCAGCGGTATCACTGGTGGTGCTGTCAGTGGAAGGAACCTGGGTACTACCCGACGTCGCC
This sequence comes from Acidimicrobiia bacterium, assembly GCA_049686815.1. Lineage (GTDB taxonomy): Bacteria > Actinomycetota > Acidimicrobiia > Spongiisociales > ZC4RG35 > JBAVIK01. The sequence goes on from JBAVIK010000402.1 coordinate 3,189, forward strand.
CTGATGGTGGTTTCCGCACCACCGAGGGTGACTTGTGAGGCACAAGTAGCGGTCGTGAGAATCAAACCAACGACGATCGCGGTTAGACGCACTCTCTGTCTGATGGCCTGCTTCACAGGCTTCACGCTACCTCTGTGCGAGAGATGTGGGACCAGTCCCCGTTTGGTAAAACATGAGAAAGGGGGCCCGAACGGCCCCCTTTCTCAACAGAGATTCTGCCGAACTAGAAGTCCATGCCTCCGTCGTGTCCATGACCACCCGGCATTGCGGGAGCATCCTCAGGCTGCTCAACCACCAAAGCCTCGGTCGTCAGGATAAGCGCTGCGATGGACGCAGCGTTTTGCAATGTGGATCGGGTGACCTTGGCGGGATCGATCACACCAGCGGCCAACAGATCCTCATACACGCCCGTTGCGGCATTGAACCCGAAGCTGCCCTCTCCTGCACGGACCTTCTCGATCACGACTCCGCCTTCGAAGCCGGCGTTGACAGCGATCTGTCGGATCGGCTCTTCCATCGACTTCTTGACGATGTAACGGCCGGTCTTCTCGTCGTCCGAGCCACCGCGAACCTTGTCCACGGAGCCCTGGGCACGAAGCAGTGTCACACCACCACCTGGCACGACACCCTCTTCGACGGCAGCACGTGCGGCCTGCACGGCGTCTTCGATTCGGTGCTTCTTCTCCTTGAGCTCGACCTCGGTGGCAGCGCCGGCCTTGATGACGACCACTCCGCCACTCAGTTTGGCGAGACGCTCCTGGAGCTTCTCGCGATCCCAGTCTGAGTCAGTGTTCTCGATCTCACGCTCGATCTGCTTGATCCGAGCTTTCACGTCGCCTTCGGAACCATTGCCATCGATGACAGTGGTGTTGTCCTTGGAGACGACGATCTTGCGGGCACGACCGAGCAGCTCGAGGGTCACGTTCTCAAGCTTGAGTCCGACCTCTTCGGAGATCACGGTGCCACCGGTGAGGATGGCGATGTCTTGGAGCATGGCCTTACGGCGCTCACCAAACCCTGGTGCCTTCACGGCCACCGACTGGAAGGTGCCACGGATCTTGTTGACCACGAGTGTGGCAAGAGCCTCGCCCTCTACGTCTTCGGCAATGACCAGAACGGCCTTGCCGGTCTGCATCACCTTCTCGAGCACCGGCACGAGATCGTTGACCGAGGTGATTTTCTGGTTGGCGATGAGGATGTATGGATCCTCGATCACGGCTTCTTGACGATCGGCGTCGGTTATGAAGTACGGCGAGATGTAACCCTTGTCGAACTGCATTCCCTCGGTGAACTCGAGCTCTAGACCGAATGTCTGGCCCTCTTCGACGGTGATCACGCCATCTTTGCCGACCCGATCCATGGCGTCGGCAATAACGGTGCCGATGGAGGTGTCGTTGTTTGCCGATATCGACGCGACATGAGCGATCTCCTCTGTCGTCTCGATGTCGCGAGCCTGCTCACCAATGGCCTTGACTGCGGCCTCAACGGCCGCCTCGATGCCACGCTTGAGCTCCATCGGGTTGGCACCTGCCGCTACCTGACGAAGACCCTCACGCACCATCGCTTGAGCGAGCACCGTTGCAGTGGTGGTCCCGTCACCGGCGACGTTGTCGGTCTTGTTCGCTACTTCGTAGGCGAGCTTTGCGCCCATGTTCTCGTAGGGGTCCTCGAGCTCGATCTCCTTGGCGATGGTCACACCATCGTTGGTGATAGTGGGAGCACCCCACTTCTTCTCGAGCACGACGTTGCGACCTTTGGGGCCGAGTGTCACTTTTACTGTGTCGGCGAGCTTGTCGACGCCCGCCTGAAGGCCCTTGCGGGCCTCCTCATTGAAGCGAAGATCCTTCGCTGGCATATGTAATCAGCTCCTCAGTTGACTATCGCAAGGACATCACGCTCGGAGAGGACGAGATACTCGTCCGAATCCAGCTTGACCTCTGTGCCTGCGAATTTCGAGTACAGAATCTTGTCACCGACAGAGACATCCATCGGGATGCGGTCGCCGTCGTCATCTCGGGGGCCTGGGCCGACCGCGATGACTTCGCCGATCTGTGGCTTCTCCTTTGCGGTGTCTGGGATGACCAGACCGGACGCGGTGCGGGATTCCGCTTCGTCCGTGGCCTTGACCACCACACGATCACCGAGTGGCTGAAGCTTCATTCTTTGCTCCTCCTTGAGCCTTGCGTGCTTTCCTGTGGAAACCGAGACTGCGGCCAAAATCGCCAATGTTTATCTGACGGTTTTCCACCTGTTAGCACTCCGATACTTCGAGTGCTAATGAGACAGTAGCAGTCTCGGGCGGAGAGTGCTAATCAGATCTAAGCGTGAGCGACTCAGGTTTTAGAGGGTCATCGAGGAGTCGACCGACTCGGCCCAGTCGGTGATCCTCCCCTCGGAGAGCCAATATGCTCCGGCCACCCCGATCATCGCGGCGTTGTCCGTGCACAACAAAGGGTCTGGAAGAGCTAGACGGACTCCCCTCTCTGCGGCCTCTTCGGCAAATCTCTCCCGCAGTCTGCGATTGGCCAGCACACCTCCACCTCCACCGACGACGGGGACACTCATCTGGTCGACTGCTTTGAAAGTCTTGTCGACGAGAACGTCGACAATGGCTTCTTGTACCGAAGCCGCCACGTCCTCGATTGGTGGAAGCTCATCGGAGGCAGCGGCCCTCTCGATGAAGGTCGCCACCGATGTCTTCAAGCCTGAGAACGAGAAATGAAATGGGCGGTCCGCCAGAGCCCGCGGGAAGTCGACAGCTTTCCTGTCGCCACCCTCCGATGCGAGGTCCATCGCCGGCCCCCCGGGGAACCCGAGGCCCATAACTCTGGCCAGTTTGTCAAATGCCTCGCCTGCGGCGTCATCGATCGTGGAGCCGAGGGTCTCGTAATCGCCCCATCCCCGCACATGGACGATCTGCGAGTGGCCACCAGAAGCCAGGAGCACAACCGCAGGAGGCTCGAACTCTCCAAATTGGATCCGGGGCGCCATCAAATGGCCCTCCATGTGGTCGATTCCCACAAACGGAAGCTGTCGTGCCCATGCGGTCGCTTTCGCAAAGGAATGCCCGACCAGGAGCGCTCCCACCAGCCCGGGGCCAGCGGTGGCAGCGACACCGTCGAGATCGGCCGGATGGACCCCGGCCTCCGATAGGGCGAGGTGGGTCAGCGACCTGATCGACTCAACATGAGCTCGAGCAGCGACCTCAGGCACTACGCCCCCGAACCTGGCGTGCAGATCGACTTGGGTCGAGAGGACATTGGACAATGCCTCCGTCCCACGAACCACAGCCACGGCGGTCTCATCACAAGAAGTCTCGAAAGCGAGGATGGTTGGCGTCACAGGGTTGATCCCTCCGGGACAATCGAGTTGATGTCGTATGCCCACATAATGAGGGCGTCTTCGTCTCCGTAGTAGCCAGGTCGGGCGCCAACCGGCGCGAAGCCCACCCCCGAATAGAGAGCGATTGCGGGCGCGTTCGACATCCGAACCTCGAGAGTGGCCCGGGTCGCACCCAACTCAACGGCACTGGCCATCAACGACGAGAGAAGTCTGCCGCCCACGCCGAGCCGACGCTGCTCAGGGGTGACGAACAAATTGTTGACATGGGCTTCCTCCCCGATCGCCATCACACCGCCGTATCCAACCAGGTCGTCGGTCGCTGCAGCCAGGTAGCAACGACGCTCTCCAGACAGCTCATCCCGGAACATCTTCTCTGACCAGGGTGAAGGCTGATGAGCACGCTCCATTCGAGCGGCTGCGGCGACGTCGCCATCGAGGAAGGGCCGTATTTGAGCTGTCAGGTTCTCCACGGTCCCTCGCTACGCAGTTTGTCCCAATTGATCGTCACGTCCGGCTCACGCATATAGAGGGGGCGAATGTCATCCGGGTCGGGGTATTCACCTTTGTCGTAACGTGCATGACCGACTTCGGCCAACGTCACTGCATAGGGATAACGAGGCCTGGCCGTCTTGACCCGATGCAGACCTCGAAACAGACCCTCGGGCAGAGCGTTCACGTCGCCGACAACCAGACTCTGATCGGAGTTCGAATCCAGTGTCGCCCGGAAGACTTCCGGTCTCATCAGTTCGGTCTGTCCTTGCTTGACGACACCACCTGGAACCGGTCGATATCGGCCGATGGCGAACTCGCCACGGCGGACGTCGACAACGGACCAGATCATTCGATGTCCCGTTCGGGCTTCGAGCGCGATGGCATCTACTGAAACGGCTGGAATGACCGGGATCCCAAAGGCGGCCGCGAGCCCCTGGGCCGTCGCCAGGCCCACGCGAATGCCAGTGAAGAGCCCGGGACCCACATCCACCACCACAGCATCGAGGTCAGAAGGGCTCCACCCCACCTGATCGAAGCAGAAATCGATAGCGGGGACCAGAAAGGTGGCGTGGCCGACTCGATCGATACGGGAGGCGGCTGCGAGCGTCGTTCGATCCTCGACCAATGCGACTGACGCCCCGGGAGTTGAGGTCTCGATTGCAAGGAGCTTCATATGATCTCTCCGAGATCGCGACTCGACCAATCTCCAGCGGTCGTCAGCCGGAGGGTGCGATCATCGGTAGGTCCCACGTGGAACTCCACCCTGAGGTGATCGGATGGCATGAGGGAATCCACCGCGTCACCCCATTCGATGACCAGCACCCCATCACGTGACAACTCGAACACGTCGAGGTCCTCAAACTCGTTCAACGATCCGAGACGGTAGACATCGACATGAACCAGGGGCATGAAGCCGGACTGGTATTGGCGGACCAGGACAAAGGAGGGCGAGAGCACCGTCTCTTCGACACCCAGACCGGCGGCGATCCCACCAGTGAACAGAGTCTTCCCTGAGCCGAGACCGCCGGCCAGGACCACGACATCGCCGGGTCTTAGAATCGAAGCAAGACGCCCGCCCAAAGCTTGGGTGTCGGCCGGCTCCGGACAGAGGACCTCGATCATCCAAACAACCCGAGTTGATCGGCCGAATCAAGAGCAGCCGGGTCGTGGGCCGTCATCTCCTGACCGGGATCGGTTTCGGACTCAACCAGTGACCCCGAAACAGCCAGTGACCGCGAAACAGCCAGTGACCGCGAAACAGCCAGTGACCCCGAAACAGCCAGTGCCTGTCGGACTTTCTCAAAATCCTCTCGCATCTGTTCCTTCACCTTCGGCCCGCCGCGAAGCGCAGCGGCCGGATGAAACGTCGGGATGAGGGTTGCGCCCAGCCACCATGGGTGACTCTGGCCTCGAAGCTTGGTGATTCCCGTCTCGGTACGCAGCAAGAGCTTGGTTGCGAAATTGCCCAACGTAACCACCACTTCGGGGTTCACCAATCGGATTTGTTCCCTCAAATAGCCCTTGCAAGCGTCGATTTCCTCGGGTCTGGGGTCGCGGTTGCCCGGAGGTCGGCATTTGAGCACATTGGCAATGTAGACCTCGGAGCGTGCGATGCCGATCCCGGCCAACAATTCATCGAGCAGAGAACCCGCGGCACCGACGAACGGCTCACCTTGCAAGTCCTCGTTCTTCCCTGGGGCCTCGCCCACGAACATGAGTGATGCGTCTTCTCGTCCGGTTCCGAACACGACAGTATGACGTCCCTCGGAAAGCACACAGTTCGTGCAAATCATGGCCCGTTCCCGGAGATCGTGGAATTCGGGGATTGAGCTCATCTACTCATTGTGCCAAACGGGCCCCTGCGCCCGAGGCGCGCACGGCGTTTTCAACAGCCGAAGCCGTTGCACCAAAAGCGGCCTCCGCCAGAGACTCGACGTCGGCCTCGAGATTTCCGCATGAAACACCAAACACGACATCTCCGTCAAAACTGGTGTGAGAAGGGCGAATGCAGGCTCCGAGTGCGTCGTGAGATCTAACTATGAGCCGGCCCAGTTCGGTGCGTCCCAGCGCAGCGTCCGTTGCCACAACCACCAGAGTGGTGTTTGTCATCGGGGTGAGATCGAGATTGGGTGGGCCCGGTTCATGGCTCCCGCCAGTTAGGGAGTTCCCGCTCAGATCGAAGATGTCACCTATAGCGTTGACGACGACCAGCACCCCAACACTCGTGGCGCCGGCCTGACGAACCGCCGAGCCGAGACCACCAGGTCTCATGTTCTCGAGTCCACGCCATTTTGCGACTGTTGCTCCGACACCGGCACCGACCAACCCTTGTGCCACCCGATTTCCCGTGCGATCGCGATATGCCGCTTCACCTTCATCGGGTCCGGGGCGAATCGATGGGTCGCCCGGAAACAAATCGAAGATGACCGCCGCTGGAACTATCGGCACCCGGCCGGCCGGAGTTTCGTGACCACGCCCCTCCTTCTCCAGAACCCGGACGACACCGTCAGCGGAGGCCAGACCGAAAGCGCTCCCTCCCGTTAGAACAATGGCTTGTGCCTGTTCGACCTTCATCCCTGGCTGGAGAAGGGCGTACTCGCGAGTGCCGGGAGCGGCTCCCCTTGCCTCCGCAGCGACAACGTTCGGCTCTGGAAGCGAGACCACTGTGCAACCGGTCATGGCGGTCGAGTTCGTCCAATGGCCCACTTCGATACCCGGAATTGCGGTGATGGTCGTGTTCATCTCAGATGTCTCCTGGGAATCCTGGGTCCAATCGAGCAAACGACTTCGTACGAGATCGTGTCCAACCGGTGCGCCCACTCGTCAGCGCTGATCGATTCTTCTCCTTGAGTACCCAACAAGACAACCTCGTCCCCGACCCCAACCGTCTCGTCACCGACATCGACCACGATTTGATCCATAGTCACCATTCCCGCAAGAGGGAATCGACTGCCATTGATGAGAACACAACCTTCTCGGGAGAGTCGGCGTGAGAACCCGTCGGCATACCCAACAGGCACCGTGACCACCGTCGCCTCAACGTGGAGCTGTCTAGCGCGGCCGTAGCTTGGGCGGGCGCCCGCTTCCAATCTCTGCACATGGGAAACATGCGAGACGAGTCGCATCGCCGGGCTCAGCTTCACAGTTCGATCTGTCTCGGGCGTGGGGTGGAGCCCATAGAGCCCAAGCCCGATCCGACACATGTCACGTCGCGATTCGGGAAACAGGATCGCCCCTGCTGTGTTTGCCATGTGGACCATCGGGGGCGACATGTTCGCGATGGTCTCGTCAAAGAGATCCATTTGCCGTCGAGTGAAATCGGTGTCTTCGTCCGCAACGGCGAAATGTGTCCAAAGGGCTCCCACCTGGAGGTTCGGAGCCGCGGCGACGGCAGAAACCAAATCATGACCGAGCCGCGGTGTTGCCCCCACACGGTGCATGCCGGTATCGATCTTCAGGTGGACATCGAGACGGGCTCCCGTAGAAGTCAGCTCATCGATAAATGCCAACGAGTACGCAGTTGGCGTGAGAGCCCATCGAGCGACATCTACAGCACCACCGGGTACGGGCTCGGAGAGCAGGAGAATCGGGGCATCGATGCCCGCTTCACGCAACCTGATCCCTTCCTCGACCAGAGCAACGGCGAGCCAACTCGCTCCCGATTCGAGAGCCGTGATTGCCACGGGCACGTCGCCATGGCCATACGCGTCGGCCTTGACCACGGCGCACAGCATCGACGGGCTGATCAAATCGCCGATAGACCGGACGTTGGACGCCACCGAACCCAAGTCGATCTCGGCATATGTAGGTCTCACCATGCAAATCGTCTCACATGATGAGCAAGGTCCAGTGCAGTCACCGCCCCGCCCTTGGCGAGGTCGGAACCAGCTACACCGTGCCAGTAGGCGGCGGAGATTGCAGCATCCTTGGCCTGCAGCCCGCGTGCCCAGAGAGCGCCGATCATCCCGGCGAGCACATCACCTGTTCCAATGCTGGCGAGCTCCGGCCCACCCGAATCGATCAGAATCGGCGGACAGCCGTCGGTGATCAGGGTCGGATTTCCCTTGAGAAGGACTGTGATGTCGTGTCTGGTGGCAAACGCTCTCGTTGCATAAGCCCCACCACCAAGACCGCCTGAGACTCTGCTGAACTCAGCCTGGTGTGGCGTTATCACCACCTCGGCTCCGCCCTCTCTCGCCGCATCGAGAAGATGGGGCTGGAGACCTCCTGCGTCGAGGACGACTCTGGAGGCCTTCCTCAACGTGGGTACCACCACAGCCTCGTCCGCCGCAGCGAGCCCTGGGCCGACAATGACCACGTCGAAGCGGTCGAGAGATGCCTCGAGTTGGTCGGGGTTCAAGGTGGGCAGTTGAGGCGCCACCTGATGGACCTGGTCGGCTCTGGGGGAGGCCACCACCACCGTCCCTGCTCCAAAGTTGAGGGCACTTGAACCGGCGAGAACTGAAGCACCGACCATTCCTGATGACCCGCCGACGACAAGTACCGAGCCAGCCGACCACTTGTGGGCTGAGCGTGATCTCCCGGGACGAATCGCATCGGTTCCCTCGGCTATGAACATGGCTGGCGCACCGCCATTGATGCCGATGTCGATCACAATCAAGCTTCCGCAGTAGTCCGGTCCCTCACCTCTCACATGGCCAGTGTTGAGTGTCGAAAAGGTGACAGTGGAATGGGCGACGAATGCAGACTCGTCGACAAGACCTGTGTTGGGGTCGAGGCCGGTGGGAATGTCCACCGAAATGACTCGAGCCTCCGTAGTCATCCAGGAAACGACAGCCTCAGGTAGGCCACCTCGCACTCCTCCCCCGAAAAGGGCGTCGACCACGATGTCTGCGGCTACCGGCTCGGCCAGTTGGTGAATCGCCACGCCCCTTTCACGTGCCAAACGGGCGGCGTTCTGGGATTCGAGCGTCTTGGGAGGTGCGAGGGCGTGCACTTCGACGTGGGCTCCGCGATCGAGTAGGTATCGGGCCGCGACATAGCCGTCACCGCCGTTGTTGCCCGGCCCGGCAAGCACCACAACGCGTTTTCCGTATGAAGCCCCTGCTCTGACCGCGGCAAGGGCTACCGCATGGCCCGCGCGATCCATGGCCGCCGAAAGATCGCCGGTGTACGACTGGTCCACAATGCGGTACTCGTCAGCGGTAAGAACCGGCCTCATAGGATGAAGGTTACGGCGTCGAGTTCAGACTCCGATGCGAAGGAGAGGTATGAAGATCCTGGCTCTTCCCAAGAACCTCTTCGT
>JBAVIK010000403.1:0-6370 GCA_049686815.1 Acidimicrobiia bacterium
CAAGTAGGCAGTGCGCCAGCAGAGATCTGGGACGTAGTCGAGCCCTATCTTGCCGCGGAGCGACTCGAATTGGACGATCTCGAGCTCGCCGGGCAAGGTCGAGGGCGTATTTTGCGCGTCACGGTCGACGGGGAGGATGTCACCATCGATCGGCTCGCAGATCTCTCTCGCGGTCTCTCCCGCCTACTGGACCACGATACCGATCTCGATGATCAGTATCAGCTCGAGGTCAGTTCACCAGGGCTCGAGCGCAAGCTGAAGCGTCCAACGCATTTTCAGAAGTCGGTGGGGCGCGAAGTCGTTGTCAAGACTTCGTCAGGTGAATCGAACATCACAATTCGAGGGACCGTCGCTGACGCCGGCCCGGATCGGTTCACCATCGATACCGATGACGGGTCTCGCGTTCTCGATTACACAGATGTCATCACCGCCAAGACGGTGTTCAGGTGGGAAAAGTCGCCGAAGCCAGGTCACTGAAGGAGAAACATGCAGCTCGACACGATGATGGAGGCTATTGAGGTCCTCGCCCGGGAACGAGGCGTTCCTGTGGACGCGATCCTCGACGCCTTCGCCAACGCCCTGGTTGCTGCGTACAAACGCAGCCCTGGCGCAGCCGAGGAGGCTCGTGTCACGATCGACCCTGGCTCGGGAGCGGTGATGGTGTATGCCCAAGAGCTCGACGAAGAGGGCAATGTCATCGACGAATGGGAGGACACCCCCGAAGGTGAAGCATTCGGACGCATAGCCGCACAGTCTTTCAAACAGGTGATGCAGTTCAAGCTACGCGAGGCCAAGCGTGAAAAGGTCTACGAGATGTACGAAGGCCGGGAGGGGGATCTGGTCACTGGGATCGTTCAACAGGTCGACTATCGATCGGTGATTCTCGATCTCGGCGATGCCGAAGCGATCCTGCCCGGTAGTGAACGCATTCCGTTCGAGCGACTTGACCGAGGAAATCGAGTCAAGGCCCTGATTCTCGAGGTCCGAAATGAGACAAAAGGCGCACAGATAGTCGTTTCACGTAGTCACCCGGACCTGGTCCGCAGACTCCTCGAACTTGAAGTGCCGGAATTGACGGACGGAACCGTTGAGATCGTCAGCATCGCTCGCGAGCCAGGTCACCGTACGAAAATCGCCGTCATCTCACACGACCCGAATGTTGACCCGAAGGGAGCATGTGTCGGAGCCCGCGGCTCGCGTGTCCGTCAGGTGGTCAATGAGCTGCGTGGTGAGAAAGTAGATGTCGTTCAGTGGCGCGACGATGTGGGCCAGTTCATCGCCGAGGCCTTGGGGCCGGCGAAGGTCAAAGAGGTTCACATCGACGAAGAGGAGAAGACCGCCGACGTCGTGGTTTCGGAGCATCAGCTGTCATTGGCGATTGGCAAGGAAGGGCAGAATGCGCGCTTGGCCGCTCGCTTGTCCGGTTACAAGGTCGATATTCGCTCCGACGTCGAGCCCGGCGAAGAGTCAGAAGAACCGGTTGACGGCGCCGATAGTGCGACTACAACTGAAACAGAGGCCACCGCGGAAGCAGAGGCCGCGATCGAAACCGCCGGGGACGGGACTGCAGTTGTCGAACCCACGGTCGTCGAGGATGTGTCCACAGAGAACACAGACCAAGACGCCATGGGGGACGACGAGGACGCCATTCCGGTGCCGGCAACAGACGAGAGTGAGTGATAGGGCGTCATGAGGGTTTATGAATTGGCCCGGGACCTGGGCTTGGACTCGAAAGAAGTCCTCGCGCATGCCCAGGATCTCGGGATAGAAGTCAAAACGGCCTCATCTGGTCTTTCGGACGAGTCGGCCGATCTCTTGCGTCTGGCGCTTGCCCCTCAAGAGGAAAGTTCAGCGTCCTCGCCTGAGCCTGTCGCGGAGGAGCCGACGTCTGAAGAGGTCACACCCACCGCAGAGAGTGTTGGCTTACCCGTGGTCGAATCTGAGGAGGTTTCTGTCTCAGAGATTGAAGTCGAACAGTCACCAGGGTCTGACGGCGAGCCACCGTCCGTCGAGGTCCAGATCACCTCGGTGTTCGAGGGGGCATCGGTGGCCGAGTTTGCCGATGCAATCGGGCAGCCGGCCGCTGAGATCGTCAAGGCCCTTCTGACGAAGGGGGTACCGGCGGGGGCTGGTCAAACGATGCCCCCAGAGATGATCGACGTGGTCGGAGAGGAATTCGGATTCATCGTCGAGGTCGAAGCGGTGCCGGAGACTCCATCCGTGCAGGAGCAGCCAGAGTTCGACGATGCGGACGAAGACCTTGTCCACCGGCCACCGGTCGTGACAGTCATGGGCCACGTCGACCATGGCAAGACCACGCTTCTCGACAACATTCGAAAGGCGAACGTCGTCGACGACGAAGAAGGTGGCATCACCCAGCACATCGGTGCATATCAGGTCGGGGTGAATGGCCATGACATCACCTTCATCGACACCCCCGGTCACGAGGCATTCACCTCGTTACGCGCCCGCGGCGCGAATATCACCGACATTGTCGTTCTCGTGGTTGCCGCTGATGACGGCGTGATGCCTCAAACCCAGGAAGCAATCTCTCATTCCAAGGCTGCGGGCGTCAAGATGATCGTTGCCATCAACAAGATGGATGTGCCAGGGGCCGATCCGCTCCGGGTGCGCACCGAGTTGACCAATTATGACGTCGTCACCGAAGAGTTGGGCGGTGATGTTCCCAGTGTGGAGGTCTCCGCTATCAACGGCGAAGGTGTCGACGAGCTTCTCGAAGTCATCGACCTGATTGCCCAGCTCGACGATTACAAAGCCAATCCGACGCCAAAGGCCTCAGGTGTGGTTGTTGAAGCCCAGCTCGAAAAGGGCCGGGGACCTGTGGCCACCGTCATCATCCAACGTGGGACGCTCAGTCAGGGTGATGCCTTCGTCGCCGGTGCGGTCGCAGGGCGGGCGCGGGCTCTTCTCAACGACCGCGGTGAGCAGATCAAAAGTGCCGGGCCCTCAGACCCTGTCCAAATCATGGGTTGGGAGGATGTGCCGTCCGCTGGCGACTTCTTCGAGGTCATGGAGACCGACCGCGAAGCACGCAAAGTCGCCCAGGGTCGCGGTGAGGAGGCACGAGCCGAGGCTCAAGTTGCCCCCAGCGCCCGTGACCGACTTCAGGGTCTGCTCGAGCAGCTTCGGAGCGAGGATGCGACCCTCAACGTGATCGTGAAGGCGGATGCTCAAGGCTCACTCGAAGCATTGCGTGAGTCAATCGTCAAGATCGAACGCGAAGGCGGAAAGATTCAGATCGTGCACACCGGTGTTGGTGGCATCAACGAAAACGATGTGACGCTTGCCGAGGTGACGGAGGCGGTCATAGTCGGCTTCAACGTCCGTCCGGAGCCTAAGGCTCGCAAAGCCGCCGAGCAGGCGGGCATACAAATCCGCACTTACGGGATCATCTACGAACTGCTCGAGGAGATCGAGCAACTGCTCGTTGGACAACTGGCGCCAGACGAGGAAGAGCAGGTCCTGGGGACCGCAGAGGTGCGAGCGATATTCAAGGTACCGCGTTCGGGAACCGTGGCCGGTTGCTACGTGATAGAAGGCGTGGTCCAGCGTGGTGCCAAAGCCCGCCTACTCCGAGACGGAATCGTGATTCACGATGGTGTGATCTCTTCTCTCAAACGATTCAAAGACGACGTGCGTGAGGTTGCATCTGGTTTCGAGTGTGGCATGGGATTCGAGGCCTACGACGACATCAAAGACGGTGACCACATCGAGGTCTATGTCATCCGCGAGGTAGCGCGAACCTGATGCGCGCCGCGGCCCTGAGGGTCGAACTTCATCTCCCAGGCCCGCAGTCGTTGAAGCAAAAGCGTGGGACCCTCCGGCCGCTTATCGAAGGTCTGCGAAGGCAGGGCTCATACAGCGTTGCGGAGGTGGGCCACCACGACGACTGGCAGTTGGCGACTCTCGGCATTGCGATAGCGGCACGCGACGGGAAACATCTCGGAATGCACATCTCGAAGTTGCGCAACTACCTTGACTCTCGTCTCGATATCGAGATCCTCGATGTTTTCGTGACCGAGTTGGAGGAGCCGGAATGAGTGAGCGAATGCTCAAAGTGAATTCAACGCTGCGTGAGGTGCTCGGTGAAGAGATCGAGCGTCTCTCGGATTCGCGTCTCGAGATGGTCTCCGTCACCGGCGTCGACACGGCCCCCAATCTACGTCACGCCATTGTCTATATCGATGTCCTCGAGACGGACAAGGCAGAGGGCGCTCTTGCCGCGTTGCGGGGCGCGGCCCGCCGACTTCAGTCCGCGGTTGGTCGAGAGGTAAGGATGAAATACACCCCTACCCTCGAATTTGCGATGGATCCAGGTGTGGTCGGAGGCGAGCGAATCGACGCCCTCCTGCGATCGCTCGAGATGGGAGGGCCTGGCGAAGATGAGTGATCCCAAGATCCTCGAAAAGGCGGCCTCGATCATCGGAGCAGCCGAGGAGTTGGCGCTTGCGTGTCATGTCGGCCCTGATGGGGATGCCCTCGGTTCCATGCTGGGTCTTGCCGAAGCTGCTTCGGCAGCCGGCAAGAAGGTCGTCGCCAGCTTTGGCACGCCCTACCTGCTGCCCGAGAACCTGTCTTTTCTCCCTACACGCCATCTCGTAGCCCCCGATGAGTTTCCCAAGTCGCCAGAAGTGATGGTGGTTCTCGACGCCGGCTCTCACGATCGGCTCGGTGAATTGGGCTCCAACGCCGGGAAGGCTGGCGCCCTGGTGGTTCTCGATCACCATGTCACCAACGCGGGCTTTGGCGATGTGTCGGTTGTCGATTCTCGCGCGGCAGCCACCGGAGAGATCGTTTTTGACCTGTTGGGACTACTGGGCTGGGAGGTGTCTCCTGAAGTAGCCAACTGCCTTCACACGGCTCTGGTCACTGACACTGGGCGATTCCAGTATTCAAACACCACGCCGAGAACTCTCGAGATCGCCGCACAGCTGGTCGCCGCGGGGGCGGAACCAACACTGATCGGGCGACACGTCTACGAGGAGGTGCCGTTTGGCTATCTGGCTGCCGCGGCCTCGGCGCTGAATCGCGCTGAGTTGCAGATCGAGTCGAGTGTTGTTTCGACGATCATCTCGAGTGACGACCTGAAAGCTGCCGGAATCGACTGGGGTGACGTCGATGGTTTGATCGACATGCTTCGCATGGCAAAGGAGGCTGACACTGCCATCCTCGCCAAGGTGCACTCGGACGGGCGCGTGAAAGTGAGCATGCGTTCCCGTGGAGCAACCGATGTCGGGGCACTTGCCGCTTCGATGGGGGGAGGTGGTCACCGTTTGGCGGCTGGCTTCACTGTCGAAACACCGGCCAAAGAGGCGATCGCGACTCTCGTCGAGAATCTCGAGGAATATCGATGACGAGTGGTTTTCTCGTCATCGACAAGCCGGGTGGCCTCACATCGAATGCCGTAGTGGGAAGGGTCAAGGCTGCCACCGGAATCAGGAAGGTCGGCCATGCAGGGACACTGGACCCGATGGCCACTGGAGTCCTGGTCGTTGGGGTCGGGAGCGTCACGCGACTCATCCGGTTCATCCAAGACCAGCCCAAGGAGTATGTCGCGAAGGCGCAATTCGGGGTTGCCACCGACACCCTCGATGCTGACGGCGCCGTTATGTCCAGAGAGCCCATGGATTTCGATCCGAAGGACCTCGCCACCGTGATCCCGCGCTTCACCGGAAGGATCCATCAGGTGCCCCCAATGGTCTCGGCGCTCAAAAAGGACGGTCGGCGTCTTCATGAACTGGCCCGCCAAGGGGTGACAGTCGACAGAGCGCCCCGCCCGGTTGATATCTTCGAACTGGAACTGCTGGCCGTTGGGCCGGGTCCCTATCCAGAGATCGAATTCAGGGTGTTGTGTGGGAAAGGGACCTACATCCGCGCTTTGGCCGACGATATGGCCGCTGCCTTGGGCGGCAATGCCCACCTCACGGCTCTGAGAAGAACCAGAATCGGGTCGTTGCACGTGGACGATGCCTTGAACCTCGATGATCTTCAAGAATGGCAGGAGCTGTTGCTCTCACCATCGCAGGCGCTCGGTGACTTGCCGATGGTCATGGTGGGCCCAGAAACGGCTGCCGGTGTCAACAATGGGATGAGGTTCGTGGGCGGTGAGTTGACGGGCATTCCGGAGACCGTGCCGGTCCGGGTCATCGATCCTGCGGGGAATCTGATAGCCGTATATGTGCGGGAAGGGGATCGGGCACGACCAGAGGTGGTTCTTCCAACATGAATGTGATCCGTGGTGCATCGTCTCGGTGGGCGACTCTGCCGGGTAAGACGGCAGTGACCATTGGAGTTCTGGACGGTGTCCACCGGGGGCATCGTGCTCTGTTGCAGGCCCTCGATCCCACTC
>JBAVIK010000404.1:0-4736 GCA_049686815.1 Acidimicrobiia bacterium
CTACAAAGAAACATTACACGGACTCTCGACACAGTCACCACGGTTCTTCATCGAGCTGTTTTTCCCCATCGATGAGACGGGCCGGAGAAATGGCGTCATCGCCATAACGAGACCTCACCTCAGCCACCGCTTCTTCGATCTTCTCCCACGAATCGGAGATCGTGAGATCGAGCTGGCGCGGTCGTGACGCTGACTCCAATGATCCACCTCCCAGGCCAAGCAGCCTGACTGGCCGGTCGAGATCGAAGTGTTGAAGCATGGTTCTCCCTGCACCGTACAGCTCTCGTGCCCCATCCAGGGGGTGCCCAAACGTATGGCTTCTGATGGACGTCGTGAAGTCTCCGTAGCGGAGCTTCAGAGACACGGTCCGAGCAGCCAACCCGCTTCTCCGCAAGCGGCCCGACAGCCGGTGCGCGTGGGAGAGCAGAGCCGCCTCGATGACCTCGGCTCCAACCAGGTCTTGGTCGTAGGTTTGCTCGACCGATACCGACTGCGCCTCGTTGTCGGGGACCACCGACCGGGGGTCGATGCCATTTGCGAGATCATGGAGATGAGCTCCCGCGCTCGAACCAATCGCCTTCGTCAACGCGGCTTTGGGAATCTCGGCGATCTCGCCCACGGTTTCGATGCCGAGCTTCCCAAGTCCGGCGAGGGTGGCCGGACCGACTCCCCAGAGTGACTCCGCCGGCAACCCATGGAGAAAACCGAGCTGGTCCTCAACCGGAACATGTTTCAATCCATCCGGCTTGGCCGCCTCCGAGGCCAACTTGGCTACGAATTTGGTCGAGGCAATGCCCACCGAGGCAGGCATGCCCAACTCGGACTTGATCACTTTCCGGACCGACTCACCCACCGCCACGGGAGATCTGTAGTGATTTCGCAACCCGCTCACATCGAGAAACGCTTCATCGAGGCTCAGACCCTCGACCATCGGGGTGAAACGTCGGAAGATGGCGAATACCTCGGTGGAGACTTCGCCGTAACGCCCATGTGACGAAGGCAGCACCACCAGGTGCTTGCACATTCGCCGGGCAGACTCGGTTGGTTGGGCGGATCGCACCCCGTAGGTGCGCGCTTCGTAGGACGCACTCGCGATCACTCCACGAGCGCCAGTTCCTCCCACCGCCACGGGTCGGCCTACCAGCGAGGGATCGCGGAGACGCTCAACCTCGACGAAGAACGAGTCCATGTCGACATGAAGAATGTTCTCGGACCACACAGACGGCCGAAGTTACCCCGTCATGACCACTTCACAGGCCAAACTAGGTGGATGGCCGCACTCGTCCATATGGTCAGACATGCAGAGGTCGACAATCCCGAACACCTCGTATACGGCTCGATGGCCGGCTACGGGCTGTCGCCACACGGTCTCGAGCAAGCCAAACGGGTCGGACGCTATCTCGGGCCTAGGCCCATTGTGGCGATCTGGTCGAGTCCCATGGAGCGTTGTCTTCGCACGGCTGAAGAAATCGCATCACGATCGGGTGTGCCGGTGAGGGTGGACGACGGGCTCAAGGAATGGCAGATCACAGATCGTTGGAAGGGCCACCCCTGGGGCTCGATACCTGACGTTTTCCCTGGCGAGCTCGAAGCCTATTTGAGTCGTCCAGACCAACTCGAGTTCGCCGACGAAACACTGAGTCTTCTGGCGGGACGTGTCGCCGAGGTCGCCCGGCGTCTCGACGAGGATCATCCTCATGGCGATGTCGTCATGGTTTCACACCAGGATCCGATCCAAGCCGGCCGTCTTCGTCTCCTCGGTTCCGACATCGCGAACTTGCATACCGACCCACCCGGTCACGGTGCGGTTGTGACACTGCGGCCGGGAACGAGCTGGCACGAGGAAACCGTCTGGGAACCCGGAGAGTCCCCACGGTTCGGTGAGAAGTCCGACCTTCGAGTTGTGACGTCGGGAAGCGGCCCGGAGCAACCGACTTCGGCTTGAGCCCAATCCGCTGGCAGACTTCACCTTTGTGAAAGTTTCCAGGCTGTCGGCACTTCCAGTTGGCACTGCGGTCATGTGGTGCGTCGCACTGATCATCGACCCTGCGGGATACGACTCCGAGGCCGTGCTCCTGATCGGCGTTGGGATTCTCTTGCTTACCACGGTGGGTGTTGTAGGCCTTGTAGTCGTTGGAGGCCGTTGGGCCCATCGTCTCGTATTCGTCTCCTTGGCCGCCACATTCATTCTGGCAGCCGTCAGACCTGTGGATGCGTGGTGGGTCGCAGGCGTCGTTCTCTCCGCAGCGAGTGTCCTGGTGATGCTCCTGCCGGCAATCACATCGAGCGTTCGCAGGCTCCCTGCCGCGGAAGGGCTTCCTACCCGTGCGCTAATGGCGCCCCTATTGCTCATTGGAGTGCCATTTGAGGTCGGAATCGTGACTCCGAATGCCACCTGGGCGGTTGCGGCAGTTGGTTTGAGCGCACCGGTAGCGGCCTTTGCCTATTCGAGAGTGATACCAGGTGGGCTCTTGGCGATCAGAATCTTGTGGCCGGCCGTCGCCATCGGATTTGCAACGGTGATGCCCCCAGCCACCGCGATGGTCTCCATCGGGACTGCATTCGCGGTCGTCATATTGGCATGGCATCCCACGGTGAAGACCGCCTACCACCCCCCGCGTGAGGTCGGAAGCCGGTTTCCCATCCCACCCGAGCTCACCCCGCGAGAGGTCCTCGATGCAGCCGAAATCGACGATCGAGGGAATCCTCTATGAGGCGACCGAATCCCTGGATCACCATTCCTGCAGTTCTTCTCGGATTGCTCGCCGGCGCCCTGGGCTGGGTTGTGACGAATGCGAGCTGTCGACAAGGAGGCGCTGAATGTCTGGGATGGTCTGTGCTGTTCGCTGCAGTCGCATTTGTCTCGGTGACAGTTGGCGTCGGCCTCGTCCTCGTCCTCGTGTACCGAAGCCTCACCGAATGGCGGCAAAACTCTTCAGAGAGAACTGAAGATCAGTGAGACGTTGTGACCCCCAAATCCAAAGGAGTTGGACATGGCGTGGGTGAAGGCTGCTGAACGAGCCTCGTTTGGCACGTAGTCGAGATCACATTCAGGGTCTGCTGTCTCCTGATTGATGGTCGGTGGCAAGACTTGATCTCGCAAGGCCATCAGACAAAACACACCTTCGGCCGCACCTGCCGCTCCGAGCAGATGGCCCGTCATCGACTTGGTCGACGAGACGGGGGTGCTGTCGGCGGCCGAGCCCAGAGCGATACGGATGGCAGCCGTCTCTGTGGAATCGTTTGCCTCGGTCGATGTTCCGTGAGCATTGATATAGCCGAGGTCTTCAGGATCCACGCCTGCATCACCCAGCGCTGCCTTCATCGCTCTCGACGCTCCAACACCTCCGGGACGGGGAAGGGTGATGTGGTAGGCGTCAGCGGACATGCCGTAGCCAGTCACCTCACCGAGGATTTCGGCGCCACGTGATTCTGCGTGCTCCAAGGTCTCCAGGACCATCGCCGCGCCGCCTTCACCCATCACGAAACCGTCACGTCCGGCATCGAACGGCCTTGAGGCCGTCTCGGGATCATCGTTGCGTGTGGAAAGGGCTCGAGCCTGGGAGAACGAGGCAATCCCGAACGTGGTGATTGCTGCTTCGGCGCCACCAGCGACCATGACATCAGCTGCCCCCCTACGGATGATCTCGGCGGCGTCGCCGATCGCGTTAGCCGATGCGCTGCACGCAGTGACCACGCATGACACCGGCCCGGTCAGGTTGTGCTCGATCGACACGAGGCCTGCCGCCATGTTGGGGATGATCTTGGGGACTCCTGTGGGAGTGACCCTCCCCGGACCACGCTCAGAGAGGATTTCTATCTCCTCGATAAACGAGCCCATTCCGCCAAATCCAGCGCCGACCATAACTCCGGAGCGCGACGCCGCTTCTTCGTTCTCGCCGAAATCGAGACCGGAGCTCTCAATAGCCTGACGCGATGCGACGATGAAGAACTCGGCGAATCGATCGAGACGTCTCGCCTCCTTCAGTTCGAAATGCGCTTCGGTATTCCAGTCACCCACTTCCGCAGCGATACGTGCCTTGTAGGCGGAAGCATCGAAAAGAGTGATCGGCCCCACCCCTGAGCGGCCCTCTTTGACAGCTTGCCATGATGACTCGACATCCAGCCCCAGTGGGGTGATAGCACCGATCCCGGTAACGACTACGCGTCGCCGATCGGTTGTCACGGTCGTCTCAGTCCGAGAGCTTGCTTTGAACCAGGTCTATTGCCTGGCCGACAGTGACGATCGACTCAGCTTCTTCGTCCGGGATCTTCACCTCGAACTCATCCTCGAGGGCCATCAGCAACTCGACCACACCGAGACTGTCAACATCGAGGTCTTCCTCAAAGTGAGCATCGTCCTTGATCTTCTCGGCATCGAGTCCCAACTCGGAAACGAGCACGCCGGTGAGACGCTCCGAGACCACATTCCTGTCCATTGTTTTCTCCTTGCTTTCTATGTGTTGGACAAACTTACATCGCGATGCCGCCGTCGACGGCGATAACCTGACCGGTTATATACGAGGCATCCTCGGAGGCGAGAAAGCCAACCAGGGAAGCGACTTCTTCAGGAGTTCCGAACCTTCCCATAGATATCGCCTCGACCGCGGCTTCCTTGACGGCGTCACCGAGGCCGTCAGTCATCGCAGTTGCGATGAAGCCGGGGGCCACGACATTCACCGTGATCCCGCGAGAGCCGACCTCTTTCGAAACCGATTTGCTGAAGGCGATCATCC
>JBAVIK010000405.1:0-15303 GCA_049686815.1 Acidimicrobiia bacterium
CTCCTGAAGCTGATAGTCGGCTTGGAGGTCCCATCATCTGGGACTGTCGCCTTCGCCGGTGATGACATCACACGTGACCCTCCCCACAGGGTCCGCCAGAAGGGGATTGCCATGGTGCAGCAGACCCCACGGTCGTTCCCGACGATGAGTGTGCTCGAGAACGTCGCCCTCGGGGCTCTGTTTGGTCGAAAAGGTGCTCATCGCCGTGAAGAGGAGGCGTTATCACTCGCCAATCGGTCGTTGGCGTTCGTCGGGTTGGAGAGCCGGCGCAATGACGCGGTCGGCAATCTCAATCTGCACGAGCAGCGATTCCTCGAAATGGCTCGAGCCCTCGCGGGTGAACCGCGTTTGCTACTGCTCGACGAGGTGATGGCAGGGCTGAATGACGCCGAACTCGATGAGGCGATCGGCATCGTTCGAACCATTCGCGACGAATTTGGCGTGACCGTCATCTGGGTGGAGCACGTTATGAAGGCGGTGATGAATCTGGCAGAGCGCATCGTCGTGCTCGACTTCGGGAAGGTGTTGGCCGAAGGTCATCCCGAAGAGGTGATGCGGAACCCTTATGTGATCGAGGCCTATCTTGGCGAAGGGGCGACCTGATGCTGGAAGTGAAGGGGCTCTCGACCGGATATCAGGGGAATGATGTCGTTCACGACGTCTCCTTTCATGTCGACGAGGGAGAGGCCGTGATGATCATCGGCTCCAACGGCGCCGGAAAGACCACGCTCTTCAAAACGATCTGCGGTCTTTTGGCTCCATCGTCGGGAAAGGTGGTTCTTCGAGGCGACGACATCACCGGTACACAGGCACACCGTCTCGTCCCCCTTGGAATGAGCTTCGTTTCGGCCAATCGGCACCTGTTTCCCCGAATGACCGTTCAGGAGAATCTGTCACTGGGTGCCTACCCCCGTCGACCCGACCCCGAAACCCTGGCGACTGTTCTGGACGTCTTTCCGAGACTCGCCGAGCGTCGTCGTCAGCACGCCGGCACGATGAGCGGCGGTGAACAGCAAATGCTCGCAGTCGGTCGAGCCCTGATGTCGCGACCGGAGCTCCTAGTGCTCGACGAGCCCAGCACCGGGTTGGCGCCCAAGCTGGCTCACGAGGCATACCAGGCTCTCGGAGTGTTGCGCGAGAAAGGTCTGACGGTCCTCGTGGCGGAGCAGTTGGTGCCATTGGCGATGGCATTCAGTGATCGTGGTTATGTCCTGGAGAACGGTGTCATCCAGCTGGAGGGCACGTCGAGCGAGCTGGGGGAGAACCCCGATGTTCGGCGCGCCTATTTGGGGGTCGTGTGATCGCCAACGTCCTAGACGGGATCGTGCTTGGCCTTCAGTTCGGCCTGCTGGCGGCCGGGCTCACCTTGGTCTACGGGCTGGGTGGCGTTCTCAATCTCGCCTATGGGCAGATGGCGGTGGTCTCGGCGTTAGTAGTCCTGTTTTCGATGGACGCCGGTGTTCCGGCCCTGCCCGCGGTCGGCATAGGTCTTGTCGCTGGGGGGTTGCTCGGACTCGTTTTCGATTTGACCATTCTGCGCCCTGTGTATCGATTGCGAGGCGAGGCACGGGTGCTGCTCAGTCTGCTTCTGACACTCGGTGCTGCGTTCATGATCGGCGGATTTCTCAACTGGCGCTATCCCTCCGAGGGCCTGAGCCTTCGGATTGGCTCAGGCCCGGTGGAAATCCTGGGTGTGCCAATGCGAGCAGGGAGTTTGGTCGCGT
This sequence comes from Acidimicrobiia bacterium, assembly GCA_049686815.1. Taxonomy (GTDB): domain Bacteria; phylum Actinomycetota; class Acidimicrobiia; order Spongiisociales; family ZC4RG35; genus JBAVIK01. The sequence continues at coordinate 1,725 of JBAVIK010000405.1, forward strand.
CGGGAATCACGATCGTCGCGCTGACGGCTCTGTTCATCTTCTTCAGGGCGACGACACTTGGCAGGGCCGTGCGGTCGGTGATCGAAGACGAGGAGGGCGCTCGCCTCGTAGGAATCGATCCGCAAAAGATGCTCCGCCTGATTCTGGTGTTGAGTGGAGTACTCGCTGGACTTGTCGCAGTGACGCGGTCGATGGTGATCCCGGTCGACGTCCAGGCAGGGTTCTCGCTCACGGTGTTTGCATTGATCGTCACAGTTGTCGGCGGTCTGGGTAGCGTCACCGGGGCATTGTTGGCTGGCATTCTGCTCGGCATCATCAACAGCATCGCGGCGGCCCAGATCGGAACCTTCATGTCGTTGGTCATCCTTCTCGTTGCTGCAGCACTGACGATCCTGCTGAAGCCGTCCGGTTTGTTGGGTGTGAAAGAATGAGCACCCGTTTCGAGGAAGGCACCGGCACTTCCCTTGTCGGTGGTACCGAGGCCCGCGCATCGCGGTCGCTTTCGCGGCTCTTTGCTCCCGTTCTGGCAGTGATCGCTGTCGGTGCGCTGGCCCCTATCTGGTTAGGCGATTCGCGCGTCCTAATGGGTGTCGCCGTTCTCGGGGTTGCCTTTGGTTGCTACGCAATTGGGTTCAACCTGATTTTCGGCAGCACCGGTCAGCTCTTCTTGTGTGTGGGCGCGCTCGCCGGTATCGGGGGGTACGGAGGGGCAATCTTCGCCGATACCGTTGGATTACCGATAGTCCCGGCCATCCTCCTGGCAACCGTCGCAGCAAGTCTCACCGGCGGGCTGCTCAGCTGGGTCGCGGTGAGACGCTCTCTCGGTGTCATCTTCACCGGGATCATCACCCTCATTTTCACCCTGGTCTACGACAGTCTGTTACTCGGTCTCGGCGACTTGACCGGTGGTGAGAATGGCTTCCTGATCGAATCGGGGGCCGACACATTCCTCAGAGAGCAGATTCCGCCCTATTACGTCATGCTGGGATTGATGCTGATCTTTCTCTTGGTGCACGGATTGCTCCGGCGATCACACATCGGGTGGGCGTTCCGTGCTCTACGTGATGACGAGGTGGCCGCCGAGTTGGCGGGCGTCAACGTTGCCCGTTACCGGGTGTACGCCGCCCTCGTGGGCGCAGCAATGTTGGGAATGGCTGGAGCGACCTATGCATTCACGGAGGGTCGAATCAGCCCAACGACGTTCGGCTTCGCCCAGGTGGACGTGGTGGTACTGGTGATGCTCGCCTTTGGAGGTATTGGGACCTTGTTCGGCCCGGTCCTCGGGTCTGTTGTCTTCACCATCCTCGACGAGTTGTTGGTCGACCTCGGTCAATTGCGAGTTCTTACCTACGGAGCCCTGATCGTTGCATTGTTCTTGTGGATTCCCAACGGAGTCATCCCGACTGTGAGCTCGTTCTGGCGTCGTCGTCGTTCCAGATCCCCAGGATCTCCATAGGGATACGATGGATGCTGAAATACACAATCCCGCTAATAGCAAGGAGATGGAGACTTCATGTCCGGTCCGAAGCTGAATCCCCCTTTCCGGGCCGATCACGTCGGCTCCCTGCTCCGACCGCCAGATGTTCTCGACGCCCGCGAGAAGAAGGCGAACGGAGAGATCACGGCCCTTGACCTTCGAGCGGTTGAGGACGACGCGATTGCGGCGATGATTCCAAAGCTCGAGGCCACGGGTATTCAGAGCATCACGGATGGCGAGTACCGCCGGGCTTGGTTTCATCTCGACTTCCTGGAGCAACTCGATGGCGTAACCGTGACCGGAATGATTCAGTCGAGCTCCGGTTCGGAGGATCGCGTTGGGATGGCGCCACCCAAGATCACCGTCACTGGCAGGTTGGCCCACAAGCAGGACATCCAGGTTGACGACTATCTGTTCGTCGAGCAGCACACCGACCGGCAGGCCAAGGTATGTATTCCGTCACCGACCATGGCCCACTTTCGTGGCGGCCGGGCGGGCATCGACATCGAGTCATACCCGGATCTCGATGTCTTCTTCGAAGACCTAGCTCAGGTGTATCGGGACGAAATATCAGCCTTGTACGCCGCCGGTTGCCGGTATATCCAGCTCGATGACACCAACCTGGCCTACCTCTGCGATCCGAAAATGCGACAGGGAGCGATCGATCGAGGCGACGACCCGAACGAGTTGCCGAGGACCTATGCAGCTTTGATTAACGCATCGATCAGTGACAAGCCTGACGATCTGACAGTCGGGATTCATCTCTGCCGGGGCAACTTCAAATCAACCTTTTTTGCTTCAGGTGGCTATGAGCCTGTCGCCGAGGTGCTTTTCACTGAGTTGGACGTCGATGCGTATTTCCTCGAGTACGACGACGAGCGCTCGGGCGATTTCGCTCCTCTTCGATTCGTTCCCACGGACAAGACCGTGGTCCTTGGCATCGTGACCAGCAAACAGCCCGATTTGGAGAGTCAGGACGATCTTCTAGCTCGTATCGAGGACGCGGCCACCTACGTGGACGCCGGTCAATTGTGTCTCAGCCCACAATGCGGTTTTGCTTCGACATTGCACGGGAATGAACTCACGGAGGCGGATCAATGGGCAAAACTCCGTCTGGTGACGGCCACAGCCGAGAGGGCGTGGGGCTGACACAGCTTCTTCTATTGCCGGGGCTGCTTTGTGATGAATCGATCTGGTCTGGCCAGTTGGGCAGCCTCCGCTCGGTAGCTAATGCCACGGTTCCCGAATACCGCTCCGCCACCAGCCTCGAGGAGATGGCTTCAGTTGCCCTGGGAACGGTCGAAGGGCCGATTGCAGTGGTCGGCCACTCTATGGGGGCGAGAGTTGCTCTCGAAATGTGGCGCTCAGCTCCGGAGCGAATCGATCGGCTGGCCCTGTTCGACTTCTGGGTGGGACCGGTAGCCATTGGCGAGCCGGAGAAGAGATCGGTCATGATGGACCTCTCCCAACAAGAGGGCATGGAGGCGGTCGCTCAGTCGTGGGTCGCCTCGATGGTCCACCCCGATCGTGCCGACGACGCAGGCTTGGTAGGTCCTCTCCACGAGATGGTCTGTACCTACAGTCACACTCAGCATGTAGGCCAGATCAGCGCTCTTCTGACTCGATCCGATCTATGGCCTCTTCTGCCAACAATCGACGTTCCGACTCTGATTGCGGTGGGACGCCAGGATCCGTGGAGGAGTGTTGAGCAACACGAGCAGATGGCAGCTGCGATTCCGGGCGCAAGACTCGAGGTGATTGAGGATTGCGGCCACATGGCGCCTGCTGAGCAGCCAGAAGCTGTGACGGCCCTCCTAGTCGAATGGCTGAGTTGGTTGTAATGCCGGACTCCGATGTGATAATCGGCCCTGTGGAAGGAGTTCGTTGCATGATCATCCGGGGTGGAACCTCCAAGGGTGCCTACTTTGTACCCCAGGACCTCCCGACAGATGCCGGAGAACGCGACGATCTCCTCATGCGAATCATGGGGACTCCAGACCCCCGTCAAATAGACGGGCTGGGGGGAGCCCATCCGCTGACCAGCAAAGTGGCGATAGTTTCTCGGTCCGAAGACCCGAATGTGGACGTCGAGTACCTCTTTCTCCAGATTGGGGTTGACCTGGCCGAAGTCACCGACCGTCAGAACTGCGGGAATCTCCTGGCGGGTGTGGGGCCGTTTGCGATTGAACGGGGTCTAATCGAGCCAGATGACGGACAAGTAGCAGTGGTGGTGCGGATGCTGAACACGAACAGCGTGGCGATCGCCCACTTCAGGGTTGAAAACGGTTTGCCGGTATACGACGGTGATACCTCGATCTCGGGGGTTCCCGGTACGGCAGGACCCATCCAGATCGACTTCGAAGACACCGCCGGGGGGTCTTCGGGTTCTCTCTTCCCCACAGGGAATCTCGCAGACGTCGTTCTCGGGACGAGGGTCACACTCGTTGACAACGGGATGCCTGTGGTAGTCCTCAGAGCTGACTCGATGGGCGTGACTGGCTATGAGAGTTGTGCCGAGCTCGAGGCAAATGACGAGTTGCGAATGAGACTCGAAGAGATACGTCTGGAGTCGGGTCGCTTGATGAACCTGGGCGATGTCAAGACCACGACAGTCCCAAAGCTGACGTTGGTAGCCGCACCGAAGGCGGGAGGGCACTTGTGCACCCGGACGTTTATTCCACACCGGTGTCATCAGGCAATTGGAGTGCTCGGAGCAGTGTCCGTCGCCACCGGCTCGATCATCGACGGGACGGTCGGGTTTGAAGTTCTGGATCGAGATGAGCACGCCGAGACGGTCATCCTCGAACATCCCACAGGAACATTCGAGACCACCATCGATGTGTCACTCCAGGATGGTCAGGTCGCCCTGAAGAGGGCCGGGATCGTTCGCACGGCGCGCAAGTTGATGGACGGCATCGTCTTCCCGCGTCCCGCCGCTTGAATGACCACCGAACCGACAATCGCGGCTCCACGACGCGACTCCCATGAGCCAACGGTCTTCACACCGCCCTTCGGAGCCACGGATGCCCATTGTCACATTTTCGGGCCGGCTCACCAGTTCCCCTTTGCCGAAGGTCGGTCATATACACCGCCCGACTCGGGGATCGCTGAGTTTCAGGCCCTCCAGACGAGACTCGGTCTCAGTAGGGCGGTGTTTGTCCAGGCGTCGTGTCATGGCATCGACAATTCGGCGATGGTCGATGCGCTGATACGTGGAGCAGGTAGCTACGCCGGTGTTGCAATGATCGACGAGAGTCACACGGACGCCGATCTCGATGCCTTTCATCAAGCCGGAGTCAGAGGCATCAGGTTCAATTTCGTCAAACATCTCGGAGGCGCACCCGACCTCGACAGATTTTGGCGTTTGATTGGTCGGGTCGAGGACCGCGGTTGGCATGTCGAACTTCATTTCGATGCCAGGGATCTGGTGGAGTACGAAGCCCTACTTGAGCGGATCCCGGTGCCGTACATCATCGATCACATGGCGCGAGTCGATGCGGCGGCAGGGATAGGGCAGGAGCCGTTTCAGAGACTCCTTCGTCTTCTCACCGATGATCAGCGCGCCTGGGTGAAGATCTCGGGTGCAGAGCGGTTAACCAACCATGGCACGCCGCCTTACGACGATGTCGTCCCGTTTGGCGAGGCTTTGGTTAGCGTTGCCCCAAACCGGGTCCTATGGGGGACCGATTGGCCCCATCCCAATGTCCGCCATATGCCCGACGATGGGGACCTGGTCGACTTCCTAGCTGCGATGATCCCTGACCAGGCACTTCGCAACAAGGTCCTGGTTGACAACCCCGCAGTGTTGTACGACTTCGACGATGGGGTATAGCTATCCGCGGCTAGAGGGTTCTCAGGGCCTCCCAGACGCGGGCCGGTGTGAGCGGCATCTGCAGATCCTTGACCCCATAGGGGCGAAGTGCGTCGAGGGTTGCGTTGACAATTGCCGGCGGCGCCCCAATACAACCTGCCTCTCCGGTGCCCTTCACCCCGAGAGGGTTGTTGGGAGCGGGGGTATAGAGACGGCCGGTTGTGACTTGGGTGCCGTTGGTGGCAGCCGGGATCAGATAGTCCATCATGGTTGCCGCCAGGGGCACGCCATCTGAGTTGTAGACAACGGCTTCGGACAGAGCCTGACCCGAGCCCTGTACCAAGGATCCGTGTAGTTGTCCCTCGACGATCATCGGGTTGAGCACATTTCCACAGTCGTCCACCGTGACCAGCCTGAGCACGCTGACCACGCCGGTCTCGATGTCGACCTCGACCACGGCGACATGCACACCGTAAGGAAAAGCCTGCGAGCCAGGGGCGAATACCTCTTCCTCGCGAATGGTGGTGCCTGCCTCATGGGCCCGGGCAGCGACCTCGACCAGGGTCACCGCCGCGTCGGGCACACCCGCGACGTGAAACGCACCTTGATGAATCACGAGGTCCAATGGAGACACTTCGAGCATGGTTGCGGCGATATCCCTCGCCGTCTCTCTCACCTTCACCGCCATCCGAAACGCCGCGGAGGCGCCAACCTGGGCCGACCTGCTGGCGTAGGTCCCGGTTCCGTTCCGCACTTCGTCTGTGTCGCCCGAGCGGAATTCGACCCACCGAAAGTCGACATCGAAGACTTCAGCGATGGCTTGCGACCACACCGTCTGATGACCTTGACCGGCGTCGGTGGACCCGGTTCGGACGATGAGGCTCCCGGACCTGTCGAGTTCCACATCACCGAATTCCCCACTGTCGGCCGGACCTCCCGTTCGCTCGATGTAGGCACCAATCCCAAGCCCGATCGGGTTGGCTCCGTTAGCGAGTCTCGTTTTCTGGTCGAGTCGGACTGAGTCGATGTTCACTAGTTCCAGCGCCTTTTCGAGAGCTCCGGCATAGTGACCGCTGTCGTGAAGAGCTCCGGTCGCCGTCAGATAGGGCAGCTGTGAGGGCGCAATGAAATTGAGCCGTCTGACTTCCTCGGGTGCGAGCCCCACATCGAGGGCGAAAGCATCGATTGCTCTCTCGATCGCATAGGCCGCCTCTGGACGGCCTGCCCCTCGATACGAGCCGGTCGGGGCGCGGTTCGTGGCTACGAGCGTCATCTCGACCGCTACCTCCTCGAAGTCGTATAGCCCGGTTGCGACGAATCGAGACAGTGCGGGGATGATGGCTCCGCTTTGCGGGTAGGCCCCGACGTCGGCAATGATCTCGATCCGCGCCCGTCGTAACCGCCCCGACGTCTCGCCTTCGAGAGTCACCCGGTGAATCTGATCGCGACCATGCATGCCTGCGCTCAGATGCTCCCTCCTGTCTTCAATCCACGCCACCGGCCTTCCAAGAGTCAATGCCGTAGCGGCCACCACCGGATACTCGGTGAAGTACATGCCCTTGAGCCCGAAGGCGCCGCCGACATCAGGGACGACAACCTGCAACGCCTTCTCGTCGATGCCGATGGTGGCGGCTAGCTGGGATCTGAGGGTGTGTGGGGACTGATGACCACAAGTGACCTTCAATCGCCCGTGGCCAGTCGGCTCACAGAGGATCGCCAGCCCTTCGATTGGCATCGCCGCGATCCGTTGATTGTGAATTTCAACCGAGACACTTATCGGCAGCTGGGTCTGGATAGTTGCCCTGGCCGGCGTGGTTTCGAGTTTTAGGACGTTGCTGTCCTGGAAGAGGCGTGGTCCCGCGACTGCCCCTTCGGGATCCTTGGCGAGGGCAACCGGCAGATCCTCCAGCTCCAACCAAACGTGTTCGGCACCGTCGGCAGCCATGGCTGCACTCTCGGCAACGATCATTGCTACTGGCTCGCCCACATACCTGACTCGGTCACGGGCTAGCAGTGGTCGGGTCACATCCGGACGGTCCAATCCGTGGGGAGGTGGGAGGTCGGGAAGGTCGATCGTTTCGGCAGTCACAACTGAGACCACCCCTGGCCAGCCGAGCGCATTTTCAGTTTCGACAGCTTTGAGGAAACCGTGGGCCACGGTGCTGCGAACGAAATGAGCATGCAGACAGTCGTCTCCGATCAGATCAGAGACGTAGTGACCGCCTCCCGTGACGAGCGCCCGGTCCTCCAGCCTCAGGTGGGCACGACCAAGCTTTCCCTCCGAGTGTGGCACCCATGGTTCTGTTTCGGGGTCCGCCATTAGCCGGTTCCCGACTCCAATTGAGTGAGGAGCATGTGTGCTGAAAGCCCACCGTCGGGTGTCAGGTTGGCACCCCTGAACCACTCGGAGTCATCCGAGAGGAGGAATGCGACTGTCGGTGCCACATCGGCCGGAAGTCCAATTCGCTCTGTCGTATCAACGCTTCGTTGAGCGCGGGGACCCAAGGTGGCGATGAAATCGGAGAGGATTGGTGTGTCGATTGGTCCCGGGCTGACCGCATTCATCCGAATGCCACGGTTTATCCAGGTCCAGCGGTTTCTCATCGTCCAGACCAGCAGTGCTTCCTTTGAGAAGAAGTAGCTCCGTCCATCGCGCTCCATTTGGTGCTTACCAGCGAAGGCATCGATGTCATCCCACTCGACACTGTCGAATTCGATGATCTCGTCTAGTGCCTCGGTCCACCGGTTGGCCGCCGACGAGGCCAGGTTCACAATCGACGCGCCGTCGGACATTTTTGGAATCAGCCCACGGGTCAGGAGTTGAATACTCCTGAAGTTCACTTTGAGGACATCGGCAGGTCTCGCCGTTGGGGGGAGGCCGGCGATGTTTGCCAATCCGTCGATACCCTCCGGAATACGAGCGACCAGGGAGTCGATGGATTTTCGATCGAGAAGATCGCTCTCCACCCACTCCACCAGCGACGCGGCCGGTCGTCGGTCGACCCCGATCACATGGGCTCCGCGACGCAGCAGCTCGGCTGCAGTCTCCTCACCTATGCCGGAGGCAGCGCCGGTGACGACGATGGTCTTGCCCGCGAGGTTCATGGGGGTCTCTCCTAGAGCGGCATTCCGGCGTACTGCTCCGACACTGCGGCGAGGTAGGACTCCGAGCTGTTGAGATAGTCGAGCTCTGACTCCTGAATCCTTTGGCCGAATTCACCTTTCTCGGGGAAGCGGTGGAGCAGCTCTGTCAGCCACCAAGAGAACCTGACAGCGCTCCACACCCGATGAAGAGCGAGTTCGGAGTAGCCATCGAGAGGACCGATCGAGCCGTCTTGGTAGAAGGCGATCAATGCCCGGGACAGGTAATACACGTCCGAGAACGCCAGATTCAGCCCTTTTGCCCCAGTGGGCGGGACGATGTGCGCTGCGTCACCTGCCAGGAACAGACGACCGTAACTCATCGGCTCGGCCACAAAGCTCCGAAGCGGCGCTATCGACTTCTCGATCGAGGGACCCGTGGCGATCACCTTGGCGATGTTCTCCGGAAACCGGGCTTTCAGCTCTTCCCAGAATCGCTCATCCGGCCAATCATCAACCTCATCCTCGAGTGGTACCTGGATGTAGTAGCGACTGAGCATCGGATTGCGTCTCGAGGCCAGGGCGAACCCGCGTGGGTGATTTGCATAGACCAAATCTGGGAGAGGCGGCGTCTCGGAGAGTATCCCCAGCCATCCGAACGGGTAGATCCTCTCGAATTCTGAGAGCTGGTCGGTGGGTATGGCCGTTCTGCTCACTCCATGGAATCCGTCACAGCCTGCGACGAAATCACATTCGATCCGCATCGGCTCTCCGTCTTTGGTGAATGTCACATAAGGAGCGTCGGTGGATATGTCGTGGGGCATGACGTCTATGGCCTCTTCGATGACCGCTTCTCCACGCACTGCGTCTAGATCCTCCTGAATCTTGGTTTGGCCGTAAGACATGAAGGGCCGCCCTGCATACCGACGGCAGTCCATCAAGACCTGCTGGCCTTTCCAAGCGACGTAGCTGCCATCGTGCACGTGTCCTTCAGCGTGAAGGCGATCGCCGAGACCCTCCTCGGTGAGGAACTCGACCGTCCCCCACTCGAGCACACCCGCACGAATCCGACTCAGCACGTACTCGCGGGTCTGTCGCTCGAGTACGACATTGTCGATCCCGGCGCGATCGAGGACATGGGACAACATCAGGCCTGCGGGACCACCACCGATGATCACGACCTGGGTCTTCACCTAAACCTCCAACCGTGGGTAGACCCGCCGAGCATTGGTCTCGTATATGGCGGCCCTCTCGTTTTCGTTGAGGTCGGCGGCGTCGAGGTAGATCTTGGTGTCGTCGTAGTAGGCGTCGGTATCTGGGTTGATTCCTCGAACTGCCCCCACCATCTCAGACGCGAAGAGGATGTTGGCTATCGGCACTACTTTGACCAAGAGGTCGATCCCTGGCTGGTGGTACACGCAGGTGTCGAAGTAGATGTGGTCGAGCAGCAAGTCGAAGTCCCACCCCTTGTCGTCTGCCATGCCTTTGAAGCGGCCCCAGTGATATGGGACCGCTCCGCCGCCATGAGGAATGATGAACCTGAGCCCTGGGAAGTCTTCGAGGAAACCAGACGAGAGGGCCTGCATGAAAGCGGTGGTATCGGCGCCCAGGTAGTGAGAACCGGTCGTGTAGAAGTTGTCGTTGTCTGCCGCGCTCACGTGGATCATCCCGGGAACGTCGAGTTCGATCATCTTCTCCCACAGTGGCCACCAGTGTCGGTCCCACAAGGGCGGTCCATTCCAAAAGCCGCCACTCGGGTCTGGGTTGATGTTGCAGCCGACGAACCCCATCTCATCGACGCACCGCTCGAGCTCTCGAACCGATTGTTCGATGCCGGTACCCGGGGACTGGGGGAGTTGGGCGACGGGTGCGAAATTGTCCGGGAAGAGGTCACACACTCGCCGGATGAGCTCGTTCTGGTGTTCGGTCCAAAAACGCGAAGTGTGTTCGTTGCCTACGTGGTGAGCCATCCAGCTCGCCCGTGGTGAGAAGATCGTGAGGTCGGTCCCACGCTCTCGTTGCAACCTGAGTTGGGCTCCCTCGAGACTCGCCCGAATCTCGTCATCGGTGACCCGGATCGTTCCCTTCGCACCGACATAGTCAGGGTCTGCCTCGACCGCGCTCCTTTGCGCCGAGCGCCACTCCTCGACTCCCGGAGGAGTAGTCGTGTAGTGCCCGTGGCAGTCGATGATCAATAGCAGACCGCCCGATACTCGGTGGCGCGGCTGCTCTTTTTGGCCATCGAAGTCCTCCGTTCCCGATATCGCTGCGTCCTCGGTCGGCTTCGAAGCGTAGACAATCCACGGCGTGGCCGATAAGTTCCGCCCCGATGGCCGGCAATCACATCGTGCGCAGCATCAGGAGGGCCGACGCAGAGCTCATCTCCGGGCTTGGCGCCGCAGGAGTGGCCACCGTCCATGAGGCTTATAGGCGACGTGGGCTGATGGATTCACAGATACGACCCATTCAACTCGACGCGGCTGTCGCCGGTTCGGCGGTGACGGTGTCATGTGCTCCAGGCGACAACATGATGATCCATGCAGCCATCGAGGTCGTCCAACCCGGCGACATGCTGGTGGTCACGACGACCTCACCCTCGACGGACGGGATGTTCGGTGATCTCCTCGCCACATCCGTATTGAGTCGCGGAGGAGTGGGCATCGTCATCGACGCTGGAGTGCGGGATGTCTCAACACTTCGGAAAATGGGATTCCCGGTGTGGTCGCGCGCAGTGCATGCCCAGGGAACGGTAAAGGCGACAGCGGGCTCGGTGAACGTCCCGATCGTCTGTGCCGGCGTGAGTGTGGAGCCAGGCGATGTCGTAGTGGCGGATGATGACGGTGTCGTCGTGGTGAGCCTCGATGAAGCTGAACAGACTCTGGATGCGGCGAACGATCGCGTGGAAAAGGAAGAGGCCACACGGAGACGTCTCGAGGCGGGGGAATTGGGACTGGATCTCTACGGGCTACGAGAGCGGCTCGAAGGTCTTGGCGTCGAATGGGTGGACGATCAAGACCATCGTTGACTCGATGATTGCATCCATGCGCGTGATGAGCCCGGTGCGTATCGATACTCCAACTCCGGTGCTGGCCCCCGTCTGAGCACGCGCGACCGAGCCCGCATATCTTGCCAGTCCATTTCTCGAGGTCCAGATCTCGTTGGTTCATTGTCATCCGCACCCGGGTACGGCTCCGAAGTGCAGGTACAGGGAACACGTCGGGAACAGCCCGATGATGAGATTCGAGAAGGAGATTCCCATGAGAAAGTTGAAACTTGCCTTGCTGGCAATGGCATTGACAGTGATGCCGGCGACAGCAGCCCTTGCCCAGTCTTCGGAGGGTCAGGTCATCGTTGTCCACGGTGTGCCCGACCTCGCAGTGGACATCTATGTAAACGGCGACCTGACACTCGAGAATGCCGAATTTGGCGACGTTGCCGGTCCTCTCGCGTTGCCGGCCGGCACCTACGACATTGAGATCTACGCCACCGGTTCCGACCCTTCGGCCGGTGATCCCGCGTTGGCCGGTTCGACAGATCTGCCGGCTGGTGCCGTGGCGACAATCGCCGCCTACCTCGAAGAGGGTGGCTCACCAACGCTCGGCGTCTTTGTGGAGAACAACTCGCCAATAGAGGCAGGTAACGCCCGCATCACGGCGCGTCACCTAGCCGATTTCGGGGCAGTCGACATTCTCGCCAATGACAATGTTCTGTTCGCAAACGTGACCAATGGCAATGGCGACGACGCCGACGTGCCTGCAGACACCTACAACGTGAAAATCACCGCTGCCGGTGATCCCGAGACGGTGGCCTTTGATGCCGACGTTCCCCTTGCCGAGGGAGTCGACACGATTGCCTATGCAGTCGGTTCGGTGAGTGGTGGAAGCTTCACGGTGGTCACCGCTGCGATCTCAGGTCTCGGTGAGACACCTGCTGGTGTCCCGACCGGGACAGCCGGTATCGCCGCTGACACCAACGTCATGATTCCGATTGCTCTTGCCGGACTAGCGCTCCTCGCCCTCGGAGGTTCCGCTCTTCTGATCAAGCAAGAAAGATAAGGAAACCAATAGACCAAACTCAGGGGGCCCGCTCACATGGGCCCCCTGAGTCGTTGGCGGAGAACAATGGCAAGCAATCGAGAGAAGCAAGTGGCCCGCAGGCCTGTCGCTCGGTGGACAGCTCTGCTTCTAGGTGTGATCGCGCTGGGCTCTGTTATTGCTGCCGTTTCCATCTTGCTGGTGTCTCCCACGAAGGAAGTCGGGAACGTGTCTGCCGTCGAGGAGTCACTGAAACGACCGCTGCCTACCTCCGCCGAAATGGCGTCTGGTTCCACGGCGAATAGCCAACCTGCATCGCCCAGTTCGACACCGTTTGATGTCTCTTCCGGAGTCCCGCCAAACCCGGTGTCGCGTCTCGACGAGATCGGCGATGTGGTTCGACCTGCCCCTGTTGGTTTGGTGGTCGACTCGATCACTGTCGATGCACCTGTTGCGCCCTTTGGGATAAACGACCGGACCGGCCAAATGGCCGTTCCACACAACGTTCGCGACGTCGCTTGGTACGAATTCGGCCCAAGCCCCGGCGAGGGTGGGTCCGCGGTGTTTGCCGCCCATGTCGATCTTGCCGGACAAGGGCCTGGCGTCTTCTACCGCCTTTCTGAGCTGAGCCCTGGGGACTCCATCGCCGTCACCTTTGATGATGGCACCACCCGGGAGTTCGTCGTAAGAGCACGGGTCACCTATGAGAAGAACGAGCTCCCACTCGAGACCATATTCAGCAGAGAGGGCAGCCCGGTTCTCACACTGATAACTTGTGGAGGAGGGTTCAGTCGATCGGAGCAGAGATATGACAGCAATGTCGTCGTCTATGCGGTTCCCTCCGGAGTCCCTGATCAGTCTTCGGCGAACCACCACATCTGAGGCGAGCGCCGGTTTCGAATACCAAACATGCGACTAGAAGAAAAACGTTGGGTTGAACGAGCCCAAGAAGAAGTCTTCCAATACACCGCAGACTTCTCCAACATCCAAGAATGGGATCCGGGTGTGGTGTCATCTAAGAAGACCACGGCGGGCCCCGTCGGACTCGGAGCGAAGTTCGAACTGGAGGTCAAATTTGGGAGTGGAACCATCCCGATGGTCTATGAGATCACGGAATTCGAGCCGAACACGCGTGTTGTGCTCGTCGGCAGCGGCGAGAAACTGGATGCGGTCGAT
>JBAVIK010000406.1:0-4738 GCA_049686815.1 Acidimicrobiia bacterium
CTCAAGGAGGGTGATCACAAGGGTGTCGGCACCAAAGCCGCGTATTCGATCAAGAGCCCGTTTGGCTACAAGATGAATTTCGAACTGAGGGTGCTGGAATTTGATCGTCCCAACCGGATTCACAGCACGGTCCGAGGTGATCTTGTCGGCACGGGAACCTATCTGCTCGAACAAACCGGCGCCACGACCCATGTTCGGTTCAACTGGTATGTCTCCACGACCAAGTCGTGGATGAATGTTGTCGCCGGCTTTGCCAAGCCGGTTTTGGTATGGGCCCACCACAGCGTGATGCGAGAAGGATGCGCAGCGATGGCGAACCACCTGGGAGCGCGTCTCGTGTCAACATCGACGAAACTCGTCGAGCAGCCGACACCGGTACCTGTTACTCAGGCCTAGGCGGGACTCCAACGTGGACCTGATCGCGACGGACCGGGGCCCCGTATCGCAATCCTCTGGGATCCGATGGCTCACCTGGCGTCGGCTCGCTTTCATCATCGGTCTGGCGGTTTCAGTAGCAGTTGCTGGCGCCTCCATTTATCTGAGTGATGTCGAGGGCGCAATCGTCGCTGTATTGCTAGGTCTGACGACGTGGCTGCTGATAGTCCGGAAGGGAATCGTGGGCGCGATCGGGCTGACCCTCGTCTCGTTGGTCACCTACTACTTCATGCTCACGGCGGCATTCATCAACTTCAGGGAGGGTTCGGGGTTCAATGCACTGCTGATATCGGGCGGGCTGGCCTCGATCTCTTTCCTGGCGATCCTCGGTTCGCTCGGGTTCTTGATCAGACGAGAGCGCCCGTCTTCTTTTGGTCCCTGGGTTGTTGTTGCAGTGGGAGGCCTCATGGTGTTGCAGGCTCTCCTCGGCGGAGGATTTCTCCGCAATTCCGAGATCGGAGCGTCGGCACCAATCACTGCTCATCTCGTTGCCCAAGATGTTGCCTTTTCCGAGACCGACCTGGAGGCACCTGCCGGGGACGTGACGATTGGCCTCGAGAACAAGGACTTGTTCTGGCACACCTTCACCATCGAGGAACTGGGAGTGAACTTGAGGGTGCCGGTAGGTGCCGATCTCTCCGTCACGTTCGACGCCCCGCCCGGCGATTACAGGTTCTTCTGCGACATACCGGGCCACCCCGGAGCGGGAATGGTGGGAACGCTGGTGATTGACTAGAGATCGATCCTTGAACCCCAGTGATGTGGATGGGACTCAAGGTGTGGGCGACCGTGCAGTTTGGTCATCCCTGAAAGCCCCTGCGATAATTGAGTCTTCCCGCGCTCGTAGCTCAATTGGATAGAGTGCCTGACTACGGATCAGGAGGTTGGGGGTTCGAGTCCTCCCGAGCGCGCCAGACGAGGCATCTGTGAGACGACTACGGGTGGACCGTTGTCAAGCCCTTCCCCCACATTTGCTTAGACCGTCGCGGTTTCCGTCAGAGCCGAGCGCAGAGACTGCTGTACCCAGTCTCGGTAACGATCGAGATCCCAGCCGGCTCCCTCGGTGAGAAACCGGTACACCTGCGGGTGGCCGATGCTCCAGATCGTGGCGGCGATCTCCTCGTCGGGCCATGTTGCTGAGCCTGCCCGCATCGTCAGCTGTTCCGCGGCGAGCAGGTAATTGTTGAACCTTTGTGCGGCGCGCTGTTCCTCGAGCTTGGCGATGTCCTCATCGTGAGCGGCCGCCTGGCGAATGATGTCGTGAACCTCAGACGTGCGTGGTTGAACCTCTGCGAACCAGTCGGCCAATATCTCGATCAGCCCCGCCGCATCAGCCATGGCCTCGGTCCGCTCCTGCATGAAGGCGCGTACTGGCTTCGGCGCCTCCGGCCCCGCGGCCGCCCGATCCAGAACGGCCGACAGGACGCTGCTCTTTGATCCGATCGAGTTGTAGATCGTCTGGACCACTACGCCTGCCCTCGAGGCGATGTTCTGGATGGTCGTGCCGGCGTATCCATTGTCAGCAAACAGCTCGGCAGCCGCGCTGACGATGTCTGCTCGCGTCCGCTCGATCTGCCGATTTCTGCGTTCCTGTGAATTGACAGCGGTCATGTCATTAGTATATCGTTCTAGTCAGTAGAGTCACATTCTAATCCAGGTTCACCGGATCTGCCGGGCGTTCCAGCCCGAGGTCCCAACACAAGGAGCGTCAGATGTCCGATCCGGCAGCCATTGAGAGCTATGACGTGGTCGTGATCGGCGGAGGCCAGGCGGGTTTGGCTGCCGCGTATCACTTGTTGCAGGCTGGCCTCGATTTCGTTGTGCTCGATGCTCACCCTCGGACGGGAGACGAGTGGCGGCGGCGTTGGGATTCGCTTCGTCTATTCACACCGGCTCGCCACGATGGGCTGCCAGGTATGGCGTTCCCCGCCGGTCCTGGGTCGCTCCCGACAAAGGAGGAGGTCGCCGACTACCTGACCCAGTACGTCGAACGGTTCTCTCTACCAGTCCGAAATGGTGTCCGGGTTTCACAAGTGAGGCGAGTTGATCGCCACTTCGAAGTCGTGACGCCGCAGGGCCTGATCACTGCAGGCGCCGTGGTGGTGGCGACTGGTGCCAACCAGCTTCCGAATGTGCCGACCATGGCCGAGTCGCTCGATCCTCGTACAGCCCAAGTTCACGGCCACGAATATCGGTCTCCCAGCACATTGCCGCCTGGCGAGGTTCTGGTCGTGGGTTTCGGTACCTCGGGTGCGGAGATCGCCGAAGAGCTCGCTCTTGCAGGCCGAACGGTTGCTATTTCAGGGGAGCCAACGTTTCATATCCCCGACCCCGTACTCAGGGTCGCCGGGAACCTCTATTGGCAGTTCATTCACCGGGTGCTCACCAGGACGACGCCGATCGGTCGCAAAGCCGCTCCCAAAGTAAAGGCCAACGGCGCCCCGCTGATCCGTATCTCGGCCGCGAAGGTCGAAGCGGCCGGGGTAAAGCGAGTCCCGCGAATGGCATCGGTCACTGAGGGTCTTCCACTGTTGGCCGATGGCTCACAGATGAAACCTGATGTGGTTGTGTGGTGTACCGGGTATGCCCCGGATTATTCGTGGATCGATGTGTCGGGGCTCAGATTCGACGACCGGGGTTGGCCGGAGGCACCCTTCGGCATTGTCGAGGGAGTCGATGGCCTGACCTTTGTCGGAGTTCCATTCCAGAGGGGGCTGACTTCGACCCTGCTCGGTGGTGTCGGACGTGATGCCGCCATCGTGGTGGACCACCTGGTCGAACTCAGAATCGCAAACAAAACTCCGGTCGGCTGAACGCTGTCCGTTGATTCAGCTCGAACGTCGTCTCATCGTTAGCCAGCCGGCCAGGGCGAAGAGACAGGTGACCCCGATTTTGGTGAAATCGATTACGGGTTTGACTTCGATCCCAGTTTCGCTGGCACGGATCACTGCAACCGGTCTGCCTTGCGACGTCCCGCCGCCACCACCGCCTCCACCGCCACCGGACTCCTCGCCGTCGGTCCCTTGGCCGCTGCCGTAGCCGAACCCCCCGGCGCGTTCCCACGCTGAAGCGGTGAAGACCAGGCTGTCACCAACCCTCTCGGGTTTGGAGAAGACGGTGCCCGGCTCGGGGTCGCCGAGTACGGAGCGCAAAGAGTCGGTCATGTCAGGTGGGACGATCTGCTCAGGGTCGGACATTTCAGCGTCTCCTCATTATCAGCAATATGATGGTCACCGCTACCAGCATCGCCCGCGTGAGCATCACGTGGTCGTGGAGTCGAACCGCGTTGACAGGGTCATCGGCGTGGAATACACGTGTAGGGCGTCGATACGACCAACCCCACGCTCCTGTTCCGAAGTTGAACTCGACCCTCGTGTCGGTTTGAGAAACCACGATCTGGTGATCGGAAATGGTGGCGATCTCATGATCGACGGTTTGACTGGTTACTTTGACCATGCCCTCAACCTATTCGGATCAGGCAATCCATGTCTCTCCGGGACGTCCGGCGTTTAGGCTTCGAACGTGGGGAACCTTCCCGATGGAACAGTCTCTTTTCTCTTCACCGACGTAGAGGGAAGCACGCGTCTTTGGGAGGACGCACCGGATGCGATGATGGAGGCCCTTCGACTTCATGACGCGTTGATCGACCTGGTCGTGACGTCTTGCAACGGAGTTCTCGTGAAGCCGCGTGGCGAAGGAGATAGCCACTTTGTGGTATTCGGCTCGGCGGTCGACGCCGTGGCCGCTGCTGGTGAGATTCAACGGTCCATGAGCGAGGCGGCATGGCCGACAGCTCGACCCCTGCGAGCTCGGGCGTCAATACATACCGGGCAGGCCGAGTTGGAACTCGGGGACTACTACGGACCGGCGGTAAACCGTGCTGCACGTCTCCGGGCCATCGCCCACGGGGGTCAAACCCTTCTGTCGGGAGCAACCTTCGAATTGGTTCAAGATCACCTACCCAAGGGGGTATCGATCAAGGACCTCGGCGTCCACAGACTGAAGGACCTGGCCCGTCCCGAGAGCGTCTACCAACTGGATGTGGACGGTTTCAGTGACACCTTCCCCTCCTTGCAGTCTGTCGATGTAGTTCGAAACAACCTGCCGGTACAGGTCACGGATTTCGTTGGTCGCCAAGACGAGGTCGAGACTGCAGTAGGGGCATTCAACAACACCCGTTTTCTCACGATTCTCGCCCCCGGTGGCGCCGGGAAGACTCGGCTTGCGATCCAAACTGCCGCTGAGCTCACATCGAGTTTCCCCGACGGGGTCTACTTCATCGATCTTGCGCCTATCAGTTCGG
>JBAVIK010000407.1:0-2330 GCA_049686815.1 Acidimicrobiia bacterium
CCGCCGAGGATGTCGAATCACAGATTTCTTACTACCGGCGTCTGCTCCACGGACGCATGGATCTCCTCAATTTCGAGTTACGTCGTCGTGGCGGTGAGGAGGAGCGCACTTTGCTCGAAGCCCTGCCTGAGATTCTTGCCAGCGGAATGATTCTCGGTCCCGAGCCGAACCTGCGTCACATCGAGACAATGCCCCCGATACCTTCCACGACGGGCCGCCGGCTAATCGACAAGATCATGGATGACGGCGTCCTGACCCAGCTCCCAGACCTGACCGACGCTGAGGTCGTCGAGGCCCTGGATCGACTGCGTGATGTCGAAACAGAGCTTTCGAACCAGCGGCGACAGCTACACGGTGTCATTGATGCCTTGCAGGATGAGATCGTGAGTCGATATCGCACGGAACAGGGCGAGGCCTCGGTCTCCGGCTAGCTCCGCGACTGACTTTGCTTGCCGTCCGCGTCCGATCAGGTCTCGAAGAGACCTATCACGATGGCGCCGTTGCAATCAGCATGCCGGATGGCAAGTTGGTCGGATCTGCAGGCGACATTGATCGACCCTTCTACCTGAGGTCTTCAGCTAAGCCGTTTCAAGGTTTCGTGAGTCAGATCTCAGGTGCCTCGCTGAACCCCGTGCAGCTAGCTGTGGCCTGTTCCTCTCATCGGGGACATCCGGTGCAGATAGCGGTCGTCGAGTCGATCCTCGACAGTGTGGGCCTTGACGAGAGGGCTCTGCAGTGTCCTCCTGGTTGGCCCATCAACGATGAGGCGCGCGACCGCCTACTGGCCCGGGGCGCTTCCCGGCCGAGACGAATCTGGCACAACTGCTCCGGCAAGCACGCCGGGTTTCTAGCGTCGTGTGTTGCCTCCGGGTGGCCAATCGAGACCTATCTGGAGCCGAGTCACCCAATGCAGCGTCGGATTGTTGATCTCGTCACTGAGCTGAGTGAGTACCCGGTCGAGCCTGTCGGAGTTGACGGTTGTGGTGCTCCCGTGATGCGTACGACCACACGTGCGATGTCCCTTCTGTTTGCTCGTCTTGGTAATCAACCCCGCTTTGACGACGTTTTCGTCGCGATGCACCGATATCCGGCTCTCATCGGCGGCAACGGTGAGGGGGACTCGGCGATTGGTATCGCAACGCACGGTGTTGCCAAAGGAGGGGCACTTGGCTGTGTTGGCGTTGCGCTCAAGGGCGGTGTCGGCATTGCGGCCAAGAGTTGGGATGGTCTCAACGTGATGGCCGATGTGGGTGCGATCGGGGCGCTTCGTTGGCTTGGAGGGATGGTCCCGGCGATGGCGGCTGCCCTGGAGCCGATCGGGCGCCCCCTTCAATATGGGGGCGGACGTGAGGTTGGCTATATCGAGTCTCGCCTCGACATGAGATCCCCTTGAGCAAGATTCTCGAGCAGCGGATCCGGCTCTGGCTCGACGATCCAGATTCGTCTGTCGAGTACGCCGAGGAGTTGGAGGGTCGTTGGGCCGTTCGCATGCTGCAGGATGCTCGTGATGCAACCACCGTCTGGTTCGAGCCAGGCGAGCGGAGTCTGCGCTTTGAGGCATATGTCGTGCCTGCCCCCAGTGAGCCCGCCGAGGTGCATCGTCAGGCCCTGGTCAGAAACAACAAGACGTGGAGGGTGTTCTTTGCTGTCGATTCCGAAGGTGCCATCGTGCTCCGCGGGCGGTTAGCCAATGACAGAGTGACCCTCATCGAACTCGATCTGGTGCTCGGCGAGATTTTCGATCTCGTCGAAGTCGCGTTTCGACCGATGATTCGATCCGGTTTCCCCGGTCGCGAAAAATCAGGTTAGAAACTTGTGAACACACCCGTGTGGACAAGCCCTGTGGAAAACCTCGTTTTCTGTGGGTAACCACCCGTTTTGGGTGTCAACGATCCGCTCTCGTGTTGGTTGAGATCAATTAACGATAGTTGTCGTGCCAGTTGAGGTCATTGCTTAGCCGTCGCGTTTGACGTACATTCGCCACCGCAAACGCCCTAGAGGCAATCTGGAGAAGCGTCCGTTCGGGGAAGTGCGGAGGAGGCTCCGGGAGGTCACTGGGGCGTTTTGCTGTGTCAAACGGGACGTACAGACCTCAGGCGGCATCGCTCTACGCTGCACTCCTCCTGCAAACAAGCGAGGCATTGTTGGGTGGTTTGGAATCGTACGTAGCGGAAGTAGCAGCACGATGGGTCGTTGACGACCCCGATGCCAAGTGGCGGCGCGTCGAGGGTTCGCTTTTGCTCGTCGACATCTCAGGCTTCACCACCCTTTCGGAACGGCTGGCACAGAAGGGTCGGATTGGAGCCGAAGAGCTCACAGGTGTGCTGGAC
>JBAVIK010000408.1:0-8728 GCA_049686815.1 Acidimicrobiia bacterium
CTTCTACGTTGGCTGCTTCGACTACTTCTACGTTGGCTGCTTCGACTACTTCTACGTTGGCTGCTTCGACTACTTCTACGTCGGCTGCTTCGACTACTTCCACGTCGGCTGCTTCGACCACTTCCACGTTGGCTGCTTCGACAACCTCCACGTCCACTCTTGTGGTCTCCCCGACCAGCCTTGCCACCACTACTTCCACATCCGCTCCTGTGATTTCCCCGACCAGTCTCGCTACGACTACTTCCACATCCGCTCCTGTCATTTCCCCGACCAGTCTCGCTACGACTACGTCAATCGACGGAAGCGTCGTGCCGCCGACAACCGGCGATCCCTCAACCACAACCACACCCGGCCCGGACGTGGTGGCTGTAGACACCCTGCCGTTCACCGGGTTCGACGCATCACTGTTCATGCCAGCCTGGCTGATGCTCATCGCAGGCGCCTTGCTGGTAGTCGCCAGTAGAAGGGGCCCTCAGACTGCAGGTGCGCACATCTCAAGCGGTGCCAGGAGTCGACTCGGTCTGGGTCTCCATCGGGGCCGGCACGAGCCAAAGAAGCGGCTCAATTAGATCCGCAGCCGCTTCGGCCGCGTACACCGTCCCCTAGACACTTTTCCCCAAATCCGCAGCTAGAGGGTTTCGCAGAAATACTCTCCCCCTCGATGTTGAAAAGCGAGGAGAGGGCGATCCTCGACTTCGAACGGGCTTGGTTCCTTGAACCTGGACCCAAAGACCAGGCGATTGAGTTCAGCCTGGGACTGAGCGCGCACGTCTACTACGAGCGGCTACTCATGTTGCTTAGGAACCCATCTGCTTTTGAATACGACCCGCTGACCATCAAACGGGTCGCATCGATCATTGAAAGCCACGTTGGCGAGGAGTTGGCGGTCTAGTGACCATCAAAGGCAAACACTCATCCGGAGGCTCAGGGCCGTTCTACCGGGATCTCATAATGATGATCCTTGCGATCATCCTCGTGGGCGCTGCGGTGTTCTTCTTGCTGTTTCTCCTCGCTGACAAGCCCACACCCACCACGACCTCTGAGGGCGGCGCCGTGGCCACGACATCGACAACGGAGGCTGTGACGACCACCGAGGGGGACGGAGCCACCACAACGACGACTGCTCCGACAACCACCACGACGGTTCCCGTACGCCCACCCGAAGAGGTCAGGGTCGTCGTCCTCAACTCTGTGGGTATCGCCGGCGCCGCTGGGCGTCTCACCGAGCAAGTCGAGGAGGCGGGGTACCAGACCTTGCCTGCCGGTGACTATTCACCGCTACTGGATCCTTCCCGTATCTGGTATCGGCCCAGTTTCTCAGCGGAGGCCAATCAGCTTCTGGTGTTGGTGCCGAGCGCAAACGTGGAACCCCTGCCCGAGCCCGACCTCCAAGAGGGCGCGGATGTGATCATCATCCTCGGAACCGGCTACGAGGAATGACCCATCGGACCGTGGGCGCCGGACGTGGCGTGCCACGGATCTGGCTTCTACCCCTCGCTCTACTCGTTCTCATCCTGGTGGCGACTTTCACCGGCTTTCTCAGTCGGTCTCTGGTGCTGGATCTGGTCGCGTGGTGGCCCGTATGGGTTCTGCTTGCCCTTCTCGCTTTTGTGGCCCGTGGGCGTCGTGTGGGCAGAATCAAAGCATCGGGTTTGGTGCCGCTCGCCACCACCATCGTTCTCGGTCTGTTTCTCGTAGGTCATTTGCAGGGCTGGGATGTGATGCCGTCTTCGGCTCAAAAGCTGGTCGGACCCGTCGTGCGGTCCGATGCCAAAGCGGCCCTCTCGGCGCGGGTCGACGGAGTGGTGCAGGTCGGGGCCGGAGCCGGGTTCCTATACGAGGTTGATCCACTACGACGTGGTGGTGAAGTAGGTGTCCCCGAGGCGACCGAGCAGACTCAAGAGTCAACCGTTTCCGTCTTACTCGAAGCCCCTTCTGATCCGGGCTTCTACGCATTTGCTGGCTGGAACATCAAGTTGTCGTCGCTACCCCAATGGAATCTCACCATTCAGGGTGATATCGAGGCCGACCTGTCTGGGCTCAACATCACCGGGCTTCAGGTTTCAGGAGAGGGCACGGTGACTCTGGGAAGCGTGTCCGGCACGGTTCCAGGTTCCACATCGGGTGATTTTATCGTGATTGTTCCCGCGGGGGTTCCGGTGCGAGTTGTCGGGACGGCGCAGGTCCCCGACACCTGGGAGCAACTCTCTGACGGGGCCAGATCCCCCGCCTCGGGAGACGGATGGGTGCTGTCGGTGGCCAACGGAAGCACCCTGACCGTGCAGGACAGCTAGTTACACTCCCGCGCATCGTGAACTCCGACAGGCTGAGACGAGCCGGTCTCGTCATCTGGATTGCAGTCGGAGCCGTGATCCTCGGATATGTGGTGCTGGTTATTGCCGAGCAAATCCGGGTGATATGGCTTCCTGTCGTGTTCGCCGCCGGGCTCGTCTTCCTTCTCGAACCGGTGGTCAAGACCTTCGAGCGGATTCGCATGCCACGTGTTGTCGCAGTGATATTGGCTTTTGTTGTGCTCGTCGCGTTGATCATCGCGGCGCTTGCATTGGTGGCGCCCACCATTCGAGAGCAAGCTGTGGAGCTGGCGCAGACCCTGCCTCAACTCTATGTGGATGTCATTGACTGGCTGAGGGAGACCGGTAGCCGCTTCGGATTGGACGTCGACCAGTATCTCAGCCAGCAAGCGATCGAAGACTGGTTGAACGATCCTGGCAACCAGGAGACGATTCAGCAGATCGTGTTCGGGTTCGGGGCGGGTGCCGGCCAGGTCATCCGGGGGGTAACCGAGGTGGTCGCCATCATCGGGTTGGCACCAGTGTTGGCTCTCTACGTCCTTATCGACCTAAAGCGCTTCAAGGAGAATGCGCTGAACCAAACTCCTCCCAAATATCAGGAGGAGGTTGCCTACGTCGGTGGCGAAGTGGGCGGTGCCCTAGGATCGTTCGTCCGAGGTCAACTGCTTGTGGCGGTCATCGTCGGCATTCTGTCGAGCATCGGGATGTACCTGATCGACCTCCCCTTCTGGCTGATCATTGGTCTTCTCGCCGGTTTTCTCAATCTCATCCCGTTCCTCGGTCCCATCGTCGGAGGAGCCCTCGCCGTCCTGGTCGCCTTGCTCAACGGTGACCCATGGCAGGGGGTCTGGGCAGTTGTGATCTTCGTGGTCATCCAACAGGTCGACAACCACGTGATCACGCCAATGATCCAACGGACCAGGGTCAATCTCTCTCCACTGGTCATTGTCCTGGCGCTCGTAGTCGGTGGTTCGGTCGCTGGCCTATTGGGGGTCCTGGTAGCTGTTCCACTCACGGCAGCGATTCGGATCCTCGTTGGGCATATATGGAGAACAAGGGTTCTCGGTCAATCGTGGAAAGAGGCCAGCGATGCCATGATCGAGGTGACGGTGCCACCGGAGCGTCTCGCCCGAATCAGTCGCAAGGCGCCGGCAGTGCAGACCCGTCTCTTCGACACCCAGGAAATAGCGAAGGTAAAGGGAGAGGACGAGGCCCCACCCGGGTCGGAAACCTGAGGCCTTTTTCGAGTGGGCTGCCTGATGTGGCACGAAGATCAGCGGATTTCGCTCGTATATGAACGCCTGTTTGGCAAGCCCGAACAGGTAGGGAGTTTCTTCCCGAAACTTCAACGCCTCGCTTGCGAGGCGCTGCCTGTTTGGCAAGCCCGAACAGGTAGGGAGTTTCTTCCCGAAACTTCAACGCCTCGCTTGCGAGGCGCTACTACCTGAGGTTTGCGTTTCTCTAGACCTCGCCGAGGTAGGCCTGGCGCATCTGGGGGTTGGCGAGCAGACCCTGGGCAGTGTCACTGAGAACTATGCGGCCCGTCTGGAGCACGTAGCCGCGATCAGCGATGGAGAGGGCCATGTTGGCGTTCTGCTCGACCACGAAGACAGTGGTGCCGGCCTTGTTGATCCGCTCGATGATCTCGAAGTTCTGGGCAACCAAAACTGGAGCGAGACCCATCGACGGCTCATCCATGAGCAAGACCTTCGGTTGAGCCATGAGAGCGCGGCCCATCGCCACCATCTGCTGCTCTCCACCGGAGAGTGTGCCCGCCTTCTGGCCAAGCCGCTCCTTCACTCTCGGAAAGAGCTCGAAGATCCGGTCGTAGTCCTCGCTGAGGTCCTCCCCGGGTCTCAGATATGCCCCGATCTCGAGGTTTTCCTTGACGGTCATCCTCTTGAACAGACGCCGATTCTCCGGAACCATGGTGACGCCGCGACCGACTCTCTCGGCTGTGGTCCAGTCGCTGACATCGTCACCGTCGAGCAGAACCGAGCCGGTGGTGGGGTTGACGTAGCCCAGGATGGTTTTCAGAGTCGTGGTTTTTCCTGAAGCGTTGCCACCGAGCAAGCACACCATTTCACCCGCATAGATCTCGAGCTCGACATCTTTGAGGATGTGCACTGCCCCGTAGTGGGTGTTGACACCGTGGAACGAGAGAACGGGCTTCCTGTCTGCCATCACTCGGTCTCCGCGGGACGCCCGAGATAAGCCTCGATCACGTCTTCGTTGGTGGAGACCTCGTCATAGTGGCCCTCAGCGATCTTGACACCATGGTCGAGAACGACGACCCGATCACTCACGTTTTCCACGACCTTCATGTCGTGTTCGATGACGATCACCGTCAAACCTCGGTCATCTCTCAGCTGGCCGATCTTCTCGGTCAACTCACCGGTCTCTTTGGGGTTCATCCCGGCCGTGGGCTCGTCAAGCAGAAGAAGTCGTGGTTCGGTCGCCATGGCACGGGCGATCTCGAGACGACGACGGTTGGCATACGAGAGAACAAATGCCGGTTGGTCAAAACGATACCCGGTCAAACGTGTCCCAAAGAAGGAGAGCACCTCTTTGGCGTTCTCCTCGATACGGGCCTCTTCCGCCTTTTGCTTCTTGGTCTGGAGGATGGTTCCCCACAGCCCGGATTTGGTTCGGCAATGCTGGCCCACCATCACATTCTCCAGGACGGTGAGATTTGGAAAGAGACGCACGTTTTGGAATGTCCGGGCGATCCCGCGCGCGGTGATCTCGTTTGGCTGGTGATGTGCGAGATTGTCGCCCTCGAAGATGATGTTCCCTTCGTCGGGTGGGAACAGCCCTGAGATGACGTTGAAGAAGGAGGTCTTACCCGCGCCGTTGGGGCCGATGACCGATACGATCTCGTTTTCCTCGATGTGGAAATCGACACCGCCAAGGGCCTCGACACCCCCGAAGACCTTTTTGAGACCCTGTATTTCGAGCAGCGGCATCAGGTGGTCGCCTCCACGTCATCACCGTTGAGTTGGCCAGCCTTGTCCAGCCAGGCGTCCTGCGCCATCTCTTCGTGATGCAATTCACGGGCTCGGCGGACCGAGGGGAGCAGACCTTCGGGACGCTTCAGCATCATGACGACGAGTATGACGCCGTAGAGAAGCAATTTGTACTCGGCGAACTCCTGAAGAAGACCGGGGGACTTGGGCCCGCCGAGAACACCGACCAAGACGATCGCACCGACGATCACACCACGAATGCTTCCCATCCCACCGACGATGACGACGACCAGGATCACCAGTGATACCAATACGTCGAATGAGTTGGTGAATACCACACCAACTTTGGCCGCGGACAGAGCACCGGCGAATGAGGCAATGACCGCTCCCGTGATGAAGGCGAGCAGCTTGGCCGTGACCGTGTTGATCCCGGTCGCCTCGGCTACGTCTTCGTCTTCCCGCATCGCCGCCCAGGAACGACCTACCCGGGAATTCTGCGCCCTATAGGAGATATAGGCGGCAATGGCCACGAATATGAACATCAGATAGACGAAAAGCTCGGGTCGGACACCTCCGACGTCCCCAAGGAAGGGAACGGGCACCCCGGGAATCCTCCTGATGCCCTGTGATCCACCGAATAGTGGGGTCAACCAGTCCGACAACA
The DNA here is from genome assembly GCA_049686815.1 of Acidimicrobiia bacterium. Taxonomy (GTDB): domain Bacteria; phylum Actinomycetota; class Acidimicrobiia; order Spongiisociales; family ZC4RG35; genus JBAVIK01. Next base: position 5,943 of record JBAVIK010000408.1, read on the forward strand.
GCAGGATCCGCACGATCTCTCCAAACCCGAGGGTGACGATGGCCAGGTAGTCGCCACGCATCCTCAAGACCGGTGTGCCGATGAGGAGACCGGCCAACCCGGCCAGACCCATCACGATGGGGAGCGCAATCCACCAACTCAAAGCGGGGTTCAGTGTTGGGCTGAGCGGGGAAGTCAACACGGCCGTGCCATAGGCGCCCACGGCGAAGAAGGCGACATACCCGAGGTCGAGCAGCCCGGCCAGCCCCACCACGATGTTCAGGCCGAGACCCATCAGGATCAACAACGAGACGTTGATCATGAGCTCATTGAGGATGCCGCCGAGAAGCATGGGAAGCACGATCGCGGCAAGGATGCCCAGACCGATCATCGACCGTCGGAGACGGCTCTTTGCCTCCGAGTCACTTACCCGTGTGCTGAAGGCTCCCAGTCTGCCCCGGTAGCGAGCGGAAAGCCACCATGCCAGAACCCCGATGATCACTGCTATCCACCACTTGAGCCCACCGTTTGGCGCGTACATGAATCGAACCACGGGTCGCGATTCGACGATGTCTGAGACGACACCCTGTAGTAACGCGAAACCCAGGACCCACATCGTTGACCTGGCCAAGCCTCTCCGAACGTCGTCAGAAAGCGCCGCAATGGCGCCGGCAATCGCACTCACCAGGGTGGTAGCCCCGATCATGATCAACAGCCCGGTTGGGACACCATTGTCGAAGGTCAAGGATTGGACCATTGCCTGGTCCATGTTGGGGAAGAACTCCGTCATGTTGACGTTGTCGACGATCAGTATGAAGACTCCGGTGACCACACCAGCGATGAGTCCCGTCACCAATCCGGTGATAGCGCCGCGGAAGGGATCCCGATTTGGCTCAGCCAGAGGGTTCGGCTCGCCACGGGCCGCCAAGAAGCCCATCAGGAAAGCTATTCCATAGAAGAAGAGACCACCCATCTTCATTATCGGGTCAATGAGCATCCGCTCGTTGAACGACTCGATCATCCCGATCGCACCGGTGAACGACATGACAACCCCAGCGAGAAGACCGAGTTTCAAAACTCGACGGTCGATCATGCCCGATCCTCCGAACCAAGACGTTCCCCAAGCAAACCGGTTGGCTTGAAGATCAAGACCAGGATGAGGGCGGTAAACGCCACCGCGTCCTTCAATTGAGAGACCGCCGGGATGCCCAGTCCGTCGAGAACCAGGAGGGGTCCCATTCCCTCGAAGAGGCCTAGCATCACTCCACCGAGCATCGCCCCCGGCAGGTTTCCGATACCCCCGAGTACGGCTGCTGTAAAGGCCTTGATTCCTGGGACGAATCCGGTGATGAACTGGACGTTCCTGAATAGAAGTGCCCACAGCAGTCCGGCGACGCCGGCCATGGCCCCACCGACCGCAAAGGTGGTGGCGATCGTCCGGTCGACGTTGATCCCCATCAGCCCCGCGGTCTCTTTGTCTTCCGCCACAGCCCGCATCGCCCGTCCGGTCTTGGTACGTGATACGAAGTACCACAGGGCGATCATGGCAAGAATCGAGACGATGATCACTAAGAGCTTGGTGCCTTCGATGGGTACTCCGAATATGAAGAAATCCTTTGCGAGGACTCCGGTTGGCGGGGGAAAGGACTGAAGACCGACACCAAACAGACCGGCAAACGCGTATTGAAGGAAGAATGAAACCCCGATCGAAGTGATCAGGGGTATCAGCCGTGGTGCAGTTCTCAAAGGCCGATAAGCAATTCTCTCGGTGAGCACTGCAATGAGAGTGGAAGTGAACATCGCCACCAGCAAGACGATGGTCAGGGCGAGGAAAGGACTGCTGTTCCACAACCCATTCTCGAAGAGCAGTGTGGCCGCCACCCAGGCCACCAATGTGCCAGCCATGAACACCTCGCCATGGGCGAAGTTGATGAATCCGAGAACGCCATAGACCATCGAGTAGCCCAAAGCGATCAGCCCGTACATGGCACCGGTCGTAATCGAAGCGATGAACAGATCACGCCACTGGGCGACAGATGGCCCCTCGCCTGCCATGAAGTTCTGGATCGATCCGGTCAATCCGACGACGATGGCGACTATCGCTGCGACCCTGATGAACCACAGAAACCCGTCAACCCAGTTGAACCGGAAACGACGTGAGTTGGGAGTCTTGGTAGTCGTGCTAGTGCTCACCTGGCGGATGAGCATAAGAGAAAGCCCCGGTCCATGACGGGACCAGGGCTTTCAATCTCAGTTTGTTGGTCGTTTATGGAGCGTACGAGAAGATGACGTTCTCGGTCGATGTCGCGTAGTCACTACCTGGTTCGTGCTTGATCACCGTGATCTTCGCAGCACCGCAGTCACCAAACTCATCACACGTCAGAGTCCCGATGATTCCGGAGAACCCGGATGTCCGGTACAACTCGTCACGCAGAGCTTGACGATCAATGTAGAGCGTGTCGCCATCTTGCACCGCAACCGTGTCGATTGCCTTGAGGAGCATCGTGGTCGCGTCATAGGCATGGGCCCAGAACGGAGCCGTGGGCGCCTCGTTGTACTCGGCCTCATAAGCTGCCAAGAAATCGGTGGCGTTCACGTCAGTGACCTCGTTGGTGTTCTCGCCGAACCGGAGATCCGGACCCGAGAAGTAGAACCCGCCCGACTCCGGCACATCCTCTAGGAATGCCGGCGACAGGATGCCGTCAGCGCCCATGAATGCGACGTCGTCGAGACCTTCCACGCTTCCCTTCTGCTGGGCGATGGCTGTCGCCTCGGCAATGAAGATCGGCATGAAAATGCCCTGGGGG
>JBAVIK010000409.1:0-3237 GCA_049686815.1 Acidimicrobiia bacterium
GGGTCAGGTCGTCCTAACCGAAATATTCCTCGGAAGCGTCATGGCCGTACAAGGCCCATAGGACAAACAGGGAAACGACGATGGTGATCGTGCTCACCCCGAATACCCCTCCGGCATGATGGGTCAGCAACGCCCACGCGGCTACCGCGATTCTGATCGTCATGACAATGGCTACCAGGGTCCGGGCTCCGCGGCTCCCGCTCATCAGCGTCATCGCCACGGCGAGAAGTATCAGCCCGACGATGGCCTCGGCTATGCCGATCGTCAGCAACTGATCCGCCGTCTGACCGGTGCTCGCCTGAAAGGCTGCGTCGTTCTGATTGACCAGTGTGGCGACTGCCACCAGGGCGGCAAGGACCGCCTGGATGAAGATGATGACACCTATAAAGGTGACGATTCCTGGACGTTTCGGTGTTGTAGCGCTCGCCAATTGGTACCTCCTCGGGGTATGGCCGGGGAAACCTAGCCGAACCTGCCACCCTGTGGGGCCCGAGCGTCTGTCACCGCCTCTCGTGACGTTCCCGTAACGATTACCTGCGAATATTTTCACGTGTCGACTACGAGGTTGCCATCAAAGTCTTGAGACGTTTCGCTCCAACTGTTCTGGTTGGGTTGACCCTGCTGTTCCTTATCAGCGCGACTGTGATGGGCGGGGCCGTTATCGGTGACACGGTCGACGCCATTTCGATCTGGATCGAGACTCTCTCCATTGCTTTCCTGGGGGCGATTCTGGCTATCAGGAGACCCGACAACGCGGTTGGCTGGCTGCTCCTGACCTCTGGCTTCTTCTATGGGCTCAACCTGGTGGGTGAGTCCTTCGCGGTGTATTCAGCGGTCGAACTGGGTCGCCCGCTCGCGTTCAGCCAGACCATCATGATGTTGGCCGGGTGGAGCTTTGTTCTCAACGTCGCCAGTATCGGGCTACTGATTCTGCTGTTTCCGACGGGCCGCCTCCCATCACCGCGCTGGCGATGGGCGGTGTGGTGGATCGCACTCGCGGTCCCGATTGCAGCAATCTCGGATTTCGCGGTTTCCCGCTCGGTGATCGACATCGAAGACTTCCTCGCCAACGCATGGTCGTTGGAGCATGCCGGCCAACCGGTGAGCGCCCTGATCTCAACTGCCATCTCGGTGGGCCTTGGTCTCGGACTGGCCGGAATTGTCATCGGAGCTGTTGCCATGATCTTCCGGCTTCGGAGTTCCACTGGTGTCGAACGCCAACAGCTCAAATGGATGCTTTTCGCGTTTGCGATGTTTGCTCTCACCAGCTTTGGCTTTCTGCTCAACAATCAGGTGGATATGCCACGCTGGATGTTGTCGATTCTCCTGGTGGTTTCAGGGTTGGTGCTTCCTGCGGGCCTCGCCATCGCATTGTTTCGCTACCGCCTCTACGACATCGATCGGATCATCTCCCGAACCGTTTCATACGGCGTGGTGGTCTTCCTCCTGGCGGGGGTTTTCGTCGCGGTCGTCACGCTTTCGGCGTTGGTCCTGCCGGCTCAGAGCAGCCTCGCCGTCGCCGCCTCGACTCTGGCTATCGCCGCCCTATTCAATCCGGTTCGAAGACGCGTTCAACGTTGGGTCGACCGGCGATTCAACCGATCTCGATACAACACTCAGACGGTCCTCGACATATTCGCCACAACCCTTCAGGATCATGTGGGGGTCGATGGGTTGGTAGACGACTGGCTGCGGGTTGTGTCGGAAACGATGGAGGTATCGTCGGCAGGCGTCTGGATCAAAGAGGCGAACTGAGCCTCGGCGCCAGGTCGCGTATCTGCGGTCCACGTCGCCTTCAGGCAGTGGCTCGACTGGCACCACTGCTGATCAACAAACTGGGGTCGTACAGGCTGGTGGCCATTGGGTAGGACGCCGCACTGCCCGATTCCATATGCTAGAAGAGGTTTCATCTACCGAAGGCAATGGAGATGGCACAAGCGGCGCCTTCCCCAAATCGTGAGCTGACGACAGTCAAGGTAATGCTTGGCATTGCCATCCTGGCTGCCTCAATCTCAGCGACGGCGGGGCTGTTGTTGATCCTCCTCGCACCGCAGAGCGGATCCACGACCGAAGCAACACTTGGAATCACTGCGGCCGTGAGTGGTATCGCGACAGGCCTGGTGGCCGGCGTGGCGGCAATCTATGCCCAGATCAAGGACCTCTGGCAGTACGCGCCCAGCTGGCTCAAGGTGGTGGCGTGGGCGATCCTCATCTTCGCCGTGGTATCGAGCCTTTGGGGTTCGATCACCAGAATGAACTAGCGATCGATCGACATGAAAGGAAGAAGATCCGTGGGAGTAGACATCGAAGCAGGACAAGTCCATTGAGCAGTCGTAGCCTCTTCCGTCTTGGCGGACTCTCGGCCATCCTTGGGGGGATTCTCATGACAGTTGACGTCGTGATGCACCTCTTCGTCGACGACCAACTGGAGCCGGCAACGTTTGCCGGCATCCCTCACGAGGCTTGGCACGTTCCGGGAATCATCGCCCTGCCGATGGTTTTGCTCGGCTTGGTCGCCGTCTACCTCGGTCAAGCGAAGGAATCCGGGAAGCTCGGTCTCTGGGGGTTCGTCCTTCTGGTCCTCGGGATGACGGCTGGTGCCATCTACAGCACCATCTTTCATGGTCTCTTCCTCCCGGCCATCGAGAATATCGAGGGGGGTCTTTTCGAGACTCTCGTCGACAACACCACTGCGGCGCAGTTCTATAGGGGAGTAGTCGTCCAAGCGCTGGGTCTCGGTTTGGGGGCAATCCTGTTTGGGGCAGCGACCATTCGGAGCAAGGTGTTCCCGGCAGCTGCCGGTTGGCTGTTGATTGTCGCAGCTGGTTTTGCGGCGGCCAACCAGGTGTTCGTTGAAGGACAGCTCGTGTCGCGGGCACTCTTTGGACTGTCGTTCATATGGCTAGGCGCTGTGTTGAGACAGCGGTACCGGACGACGTCACCACAGGACACACCCACCTAGGGTCTCGCGAGCGATCGTTGAGACGGTCGGTGCGAGCGAAATCGCACTGTCCGGGGCCTCCTATCCCGGTTTTGGTTTGACCTAGCTCCCGGGAACCGCCACCATTGGGCTGTCTCCCCCTTTTCTGTGAGGATTTTGCATGGGTTCGCTCGTCAAGAAGCGTCGAAAGAAGATGTCGAAGCACAAATACCGCAAACGTCTGAAGGCCAACAGACACAAGCGGAAGAAGTGATCCACGAAACCGGGTCCCGCTCAGGGGCCCGGTCTCCTCATCC
>JBAVIK010000410.1:0-9296 GCA_049686815.1 Acidimicrobiia bacterium
CGCGGTGAGGGTCCGGTGATTGCAGCGGCTTGTTTCATCCCGTTGGCTTCCATCGGCCCTATCCCGGCCACAATCCCAACCTTCGCAACACGGTCGCCCAACTGATGGGCGCAGGCAAATGCATAAGGCGAGCCACCTGATACACCGAGAACGGAGAAGTGGCCGATACCGAATTGATCGGCGGCTTGGGCCACATCGCCCGGCCAGTCGAGGATGGAACGATTCGCTTGGAAAGTAGAGGCTCCGTACCCCGGACGGTTGAGCGCCACCACCCGGGCACCCACTCCGAGCTGTTCCAGTCTCGGTTGCAGGAGATCGAGCTCACGGCGGTTTGTCGGGAAGCCGTGGCAGTAGAAGATCGCGTGTGCACTTGGAGCGCCCCACATCGTGTAGGCGAGGTTGCGCCCATCTGCCAGACTCAGTACTCCCTCTTCCATCAAGAAACCCCCCTGTCAACGGTCATGTGAAGCATGACTTCTCGAACCGGTTGGTGCTCATCCCTTCTTCGTGGTCTGGTCGAGCTTGGCCGCCCAACCTGCGAACAATGACCCGTAGAGCACCGCGGCCAAACCCACGGCGATCAAAGCGAAGAGGCTGAATGCGATGGTGTTGGCCGTCGAGGCGGCCTGGTCGCCGGAGGCCTCCATCACGATCGCCATACCGGCGACAGAGGCACCTAACAGAGCTGCCCAACCTACGACCGCATACTTGGCGGTCCGAACCCACACACGGTCCCGGAGGATGCCGATACCGGTCAAAACTAGGGCCGGTACGACTATGGCGAGGTCCATGAATTTGACCAGCCAGAATATGACTGGATCAGCCACGTACTCGGTCGAAGTGGGTTGTTCCGCCCAAGCGTCCGCCAAACCAGGAAGGTGAAGTCCAACGGTCAGGAAGAACGCCACTATCAACAAGAAGGCCGCGATGCTGCGATCCACCCATTTCGGGGTGGCTGGCAACTCATGACCCGCGACCGCATGCCAAGCCGAGATCAGAATCGAGCCGGCGAGTATGAACAACCCGACGAACAGCGGAAAGAAGCGGTCACTGTTGCCGGGATAGCGCAGAACATCACCGCCGAGCGCGAGCTGGCTGTACATGTAGAGGGCATAGGCCGCTGGGGCCATGCCAAGGACTGCTCCCGCAGGATGACGTCGCCACACCAATACTCCGGCGAGAATGCTGAGCGGGGCAACCAGGATCAGGCCGGCGACATCGCCTCCTACGATCTGGTTCACGGCCCCGTCCGAAGCGTGGTATGCGATTATCTCGGCGATCAAAGGCCCGAGTAGGGCAACGATGGCCGCTCCCACACCCAAGACGAGCAACCCCAAGGCGAGCCAAGGCTGATGCCAGGCTTCCAACGGCTTGCCTGTTGACTGTTTTCTCGTGGCTGTTTGTGTCATCTCATGTCCCCCTGCTCACTTGAAGGTCTCACCGGTCGTCGCTGCTCGTCTCTGATCGGGTTCGAAACTGACCTCGTCCCGTCGGCCCGCCAGGAGACGAAGTGGGTGCGTACAGAAGGAGCATCCGACTCCTCCTCGACCCCGACCAGAGCCGAACGTCCTTATCTCCGAGACGATCGCCACTGTTCACAGAACCCGTGGAGTGGTATCGACTGAACGAATGGGAATCGCAACACGATGACGCACAGATGTCGCCACGGGCATCCGGGCGGACCTCGGAACTCGAAGAAGCCCCAACTAGCCAGCCTGGAAGAGGACTTGATCGTTGCCAGGTGGGACCAGCTTGGCGCGGGCAGGTCATATCCCGCACTCGACCCCTCCGACACTCTCACATTGGATCAGATGGTGTCGGACACCATCGAGCTGACCAACTATCTCCGAGAACGCTTTGCCGACATGATGACTCGAGTCATCGACGAGACAGGGCGCAGCAAATGACTCCCGAAGGTCGACGGAGCAGTCGGGTTACGGTCTCATCGCCATCGCCATCGTCATCGCCGTCATGGGCATCACCAACACCCTCGCCCTCTCAATTGCGGAGCGGACCAGGGAGGTCAGCCTGCTCAGAGCCGTTGGAATGTCCCGACGCAACGTGCGCACGATGATCCGCTGGGAGGCGCTGATCATTTCCCTGTTCGGCGCGACCATGGGAATCGGTCTCGGCATCCTTCTCGGGTGGTCCGTCACCCAGGCTCTCGGCGACATCGGACTCAGGGGTCTGACCATCCCCGGCGGACAGATCGCCACCTACGTCATCCTCGCCGGATTCGCAGGCGTCCTCGCCGCCGCCTGGCCGGCGCGGAGCGCAGCCCGGATGAACGTGCTGAAGGCGATCAGCACCGACTAGTGGGAGCACTTCTGCATTGAGGAGCAGTAAGCCCCCTGCAAAGCAGGGGGCTTACTCTCAGTAGCGGGGGCGGAGGCCGGTGGGTGTCCAAGAGACCACGCGACGCACGATGGATGTCAGTGGTCATTTGTCGGGCCCTATGTGTCCTAGTTCTGATGGCCCGGATTGCTGCTTCGACGCTGCTGATAGGTGAGAGGCCCGACCGTGGTTGCAACCCAGAGCGCCAAGGGCCATGCGAGCTCGTCGGTCACGATGATCACCACCGCCCACAACAGCGACATTGCAAGCCAAAGCCATGGGATCGCCGTCCGCCAGCGGCTTCTAGACATGCCCGCCATCATGAGTCTTCTCTGACCACGATCACGGCCTTGCCGGCGACCTGACCCATCTCGAGCTTGCTAACCGCGTCTGCGGTGTCAGCCAGCGCAAACCTATCGTCCACCGCAGCGACGACGTCGCCCGACTCGATGATCGCCCCGAGCCGCTCGATGTAGCTGTGATGTTCCTTGCTGATGAACATGGTGAGACGCTGAGAGACAAATGGGGAGAGCATCATCGCGCGCAGCTGTCGGCCGATCCCGCCAGTCAAGCGACCGCCACCCTCTCCGCCAACGATGACGAGTGTCCCTCGAGTGGTCAGCGCCCGGCGGAGTTTTCTGATCGGATTGCGACCGCCGATGTCCACGATCAGGTCGTATCGGGTACTGCCGTCTAGATAGTCCTCCCCTGCGTAGTCGATCACGTGGTCTGCTCCCAGGGAGACCACGAGTTCGGCCTTGGCTGCGCTGGCTACCCCGGTGACCGTCCCGCCGAGAGCCTTGGCGAGTTGGACCGCATAGCTGCCGACACCACCAGACGCGCCGATGACCAGCACACTTTGTCCGACTTCGAGCTTGCCGATGTCGGTGAGCGCCTGGAGGGCAGTGATTCCCGAAATGGCGGCAACCGCCGCCTGTTCGAAACTGACGCTGGCCGGCTTGTGTGCCAGCTTGTTTTCCTTTGCGGCTGCATATTCGGCGTAGGCGCCCTTGGCGATCCCGAAGACCTCGTCGCCTGGAGCGAACCTCTCCACCGAGTCTCCAACGGCCACTACCCGTCCCGATACATCGAGTCCGGGCACCGGACTCTTGGGTTTGGTCAGGCCGTAGCCCAGTATCCGAACCAGATATGGCTCCCCGGCCATCAGATGCCACACCCCCCTGTCGACACCGGCAGCATGAACCTCGACTAGCACTTCGTCGGAGGCGATCTCGGGACGATCGATCATTCGGGTAGCTAGCGAGTCGGCCGAACCGTATTGGCTTTGGACCACAGCCCGCATTTCTCTCTTGGTGACCTGGTCTTTGTGATTCGAAGTGATCTGGGTGGGCATTCTTTACTCCTTTGGTTCTTTGCAGTCCGTACTTAGTACGAGTAGAATGTTGCCAACTTACCCGTACAAAGTACGATTGTCAAAACGTCAAAGGGGAACGTATGGCTGACGTCACGAAGAAGGAGACGCTCACCAGGGACAAGGTGCTCGCCGGAGCAACCGAGCTCGCCGACCGAGTCGGAATCGAAGCGTTCACGATCCGAAAGCTCGCAGCCGAGCTGGATACCAAGCCGATGACGATCTACCACCACGTTCCCAGCAAGCAAGCGATCATCGACGGCATCGTCGACATCGTTTTTGGCGAGATCGAACTCCCCGCGACCGATGTCATCTGGCGAACTGCAATTTGGCGACGCTGTGTTTCTGCTCGTGAAGTGCTCGCCCGACATCGGTGGGCACCTCCGCTGATGGAATCCCGCACGTCACCCGGACCGGCGACGTTGCGTCACCACGATGCGGTACTCGGATGTTTTCTAAGGGGCGGGCTTTCTCTGCAGATGACAGCCCACGCCTACGCAGTGATCGACAGCTATGTCTATGGGTTCGCAATGCAGGAGGCGAACCTACCGTTCCATGGAACAGAACAGATCGGTGAGTTGGCGGAAGAAATCCTCGGGGCCCTCCCCGCCGACGAGTTCCCCAACCTTGTCGAGTTCACAGCCCGGCACGTGCTGCAACCCGGTTATGCCTTCGGTAGTTCATTCGAGTTCGGCCTGGACCTCATCCTCGACGGGTTCGAAGCGACCGCATCAGATCCCGATTCCGAGTAGTCGGACGCTCAACCGAGCAAGCAGTGAAGAACCAAACGCCATCTTCCCATCAGTGAGACATACACCCCCAAGTCGAGAAAACGCCTGACATCCCCATACGATTGCTGATCGTGACTGTGCACGAGTCCTCGATTCCCTTTGCACTCACTTCACAGGCTTGGCACTGGTCAAACACGTACTCACTACGCGCTGAGCCGGCTGTGCGACTCGGTCAAACGAGAGGACTCACGCAACGGGGCTTGTGGGAGCGTCCACCCGCGAGTCGCTTCCTAACTTATCCGCAGCCGGCGACCGCTTCGATTCCCTGAAGACTCGCAACATCATTCCCGGTTTCATCAGCGACGGCGGAGGGTCGACAAGAGCAGCTACCTGCATGAACTGACGTCGGACCACGGGCGAAACGTGTGCTGCTTTTAGCACGCGGGCCATGTACTTGTTGACCAAATCGGTTCCGGCCGGCTTCGGCCCCGTCGTTGCTGGGTGGAGGAAATCTGAGCCAACTGCTATCTGCCAGGGATTGTTGACGACCTTGGATGCTGCCCGATAAAAGGCCCTCGCGAACTGTCTTGAGGCCACACTGTGTTTGTTGAGTATGGAGTCAAGTGCATCGACTTGAAGGGCTGCGCTCGACATGCCTTGGGCGTATACCGGATTGAAGCTGCAGATAGCGTCGCCGAGAGCGAGGTAGCCCGGGGGCGTGCGCCGCAGCTTTTCAAAGTGGCGGCGTTGGTTTGACTTCAGGTTGTAGGTAGCGACGGATGTGAGAATCGTCGTCTTCTCGAGCAGGTCGGCGATTATTGGAGTGGGCAGCGATTTGGCAAACCCACGAAACCCATCTTCATCGGTCGGAGGCGCGTCGCCGTGCATGCCGGCGAGGGTCAGAATCCAACGTTCTCCCTCGATCGGCAACAGTATCGCTCCCCGGTTCTCGGCAGGTGGCGTGGCGGCAACAATGGCGAAAGAGCCGTCGATGTCGTTCGGTCGGCGTTCCAACAGCACAGTGCCATAGACAATCCCAACATCCACGTTTGACATCTCAGGCGTGGGAAAACCCGCCTTTCCCGCTTCCACAACGAACCGGGAGTTTCGACCGGAGCAGTCGACAACCAGGTCGGCCCGGAGCTCTTCGTTGCGGGCGATAACCCCGTGGACCCCGGCTGAGTCGACTATCAAACCGTCGATTTTCAGCCCGTCACGTATGGTGACTCCGGGGGTCCGCCCGACTCGACGTCTTGTTGCGTTCTCGAAGAGTGGACGACTTGCTGTGAGGGCATTCAAATTCACGCCGCCCCTCACGGCGAATGCTCCGGCCTGCCACCACCATGAGTCGTCAACCTCAACCCGCACCGCGCCATCGTGCTCCATCTCGGCCACGATTCCCGGAAACCAATGCTCGAGCTTCTCCCGACCTGCCGTCAGAAGACCATGAACATGACGCCCCTGAGGCACGCCTCTCCGGGTGTCGATGTCATCGGTCAACAGATCGCGTTCGATGATGGTGACGTGCTCGAAGTGATCGCTGAGTACACGTGCCGCCATCAGGCCAGCCATACTGGCTCCGATGACGATTGCGTTGCCATTGCGGCGGTCTCTCGTTGTCATATGGAGACCTTGCCCGCGGATGCAGGATTTCACCATCGGTCGACCTACGTATTCACGCGGTCCCCGGAAGGTGACAACCCGACTCCCGACGTCCGCCACACCCTCGGCACCCTGCTCATCAAGGCCGGAGCTCCCGTCGATGTTGTATCGGAACGACTCGGTCACGGGACTACGACGTTCACCATCGACACCTACCAGCACGTGCTCCCCGTGATGCAGCCGAAGCTGCCGGCCTCTTCGAGATGCCTGATCGCCAGCGGTCGGTTGAGAATGCGGTGGAAAAGACGTTATAAGAGCGTCGGAGACGCCGGAAGCCCTGGGAAAGCGTTGCCAAGGCCAGGGCTTTTTCTTCAGCAGCGGGGGCGGGATTTGATCCCGCGACCTTCGGGCTATGAGACCAATGCAGCCCACGTCGGCTGGTGTACTCCTGTGTTGTCCTGCAACCCAGAGTTGAGGAATTCCAGACGCAACAACTCCGCCAGTGTCCTCGAGTATCCGGGAGCGTCTGCTGGCGCGTTTGCAGTCCGTTTGCAGTGGGCGGCGGAATACAGGCCGTTATGCGCGCTCTTCAGTCGGTCTCGTAGAACGGATGAATCTGGTATCTGTCAGCGACGCAAGCGGGTCCGGACGTTCCGTCAGAGCTCTCCGATCTCGGTAGCGGTTCGACGTATGCCACCACAGTCAATTCTGATTCTCCATTAGACAGATCGATTCTGTAGCTACCCAGGTCCGATGCTCCCGGACCAGACACATACCGGCCTTGAGCATCCCACAACGCCCCATGGAAAACGTCGTTGATAGTTCGGCTCGACGGACACCAGGCCATGTGATCATCAACGATGTGTGTGGAGACAGCCTCGACAACATAGACCGATCCATCGAGGTCGTGGACAACGAACACAGGATGACCGTCTTCAAGAAGGCCTGGCTCCGTTTCGCCGATCTCAGGTACAGAGAACACGCCAAGACCCTCACTCGTGTCTGTGCAGGCACTGGCAATCAGGACGACCACAAGACCCACGCCCAGCATGGCAATCGAGCGTTGTGCCACTCTCACGAAACTAGCCAGCGTCCTCGTCAGACCCCTCTCGGTTTCACCGAAACCAGCATCGGTCACGGAACCTACTTCGCTCCCCCTCAGCAAACAGCCCGCCAGAACCCGCAATACGCCCGATACCTCCTCAAGGGAACACCAGTGCCGCTATGTGCGGACTGGTTGTGGAGGGGGACGCTGCTAGCCGCTTTCGGCGTCTTGGATTGCTGCGGCGACATGGGCACCGACTAGTTCTGAGCCAACAACTGATGGGTGGACCCGGTCTTCGGCATATGCTTCGGTGTCGTCCGTTGAAACAACGTCGGCGGCAGAGACGAACCAGACTCCATCCGTTCTCCCGGCGGTCAAACCCATACGTCTTCTGAGTTCTGCGACCTCGTCGCCGCAGCGGTCAAAGCCGAAGTCTGCATCCGAACGGGCGTCGTAATAGCCGACCAACATCACGTTGGCACCATCGGAGACGATGTTCCGCACCAGATCTGGGATCTCACCTGATGTCCCATCAGCGGCGATCAGAGCGTCGAGCACAGAATCACATTCACCGCAGCCGCAAAGGTCATTTAGGTCGTTGCCGCCACCAGTCACAACCACCCACTCCCATGCGCCCTCCCGGTACTGGGCACGGATGTCTAGTCCGCTATCGGCAGCGCCGGAATCCGGATTGGCGAAGTATGCGCCAGCCATGGACCTATTGACCACCGACACTCCAAGGGTCTCCCCGACAACATCTGGGATCGAGGCCTTCTGAATCGCGTTGTACTCAAAGATCGAATCGCCGATGGCGAGAATCACCTCAGCGTCGTCACTACCCGAAACACCAACAGGTTCCCCTGTTTTGGCGCAGCCAGCCAATGCGAGGAAGAAGATCGAAATAGACACGGCCAGTCGAAGCGGCCTCAATGACCATCGAGAGCCGCTGACACAGCTAGAACTCACAGACCGAACCCAATTCGCCCCTGCCACCCCTGTTTAGGGCTGCCTTCATAAGGGAAACTCACGTGCCGTTGTGTCCGCCTATTGGGCGGGTTGGACCAGTGATTGGGGTGCCTTGGGTGCGTCGATGAAAGCCATGACCGAGATGACGATCGACAGGACACCGAGGAAGGCGACGGGCGGGAACCAGAAGAAGATGGTCATGGGGAAGGCGGGCATGACACCGAATGCGATCATGGTGCTGCCGACGTTTCGGTTCTTCCTACGGACGATCAGGCCGCCCACCACGAGGCAAAGACCGATAACAGTGCCGGCGGCATATGCAACGCGTCCGAAAAGGGCACCTCCGGTGTCTTCGATCAGGTTGCCGACCCCAGCAAAGACGGTAAATAGGGACAGGGGAGGAGCGAGTAGCCGCCACCAGTCGGTTCTGAATGATTTCATGGTTGTCTCCGAACGCTCGGTAAACGCAGACTTCCCTAAGTCGATCAGCATCTGAACCCACACCAGAAACGTACGCATGCCGCCGCCTTCATCTCGGAGCCGGTCAACGAACAACTGACTCATCGGTTCGCCGTACTCACGGCGATACTCGAATGGATAGGCAACCAGGAGTACCTCATAGGCTCTTCTTTGGCGTTCCATCAAGTGCCCTCCAAGCCCGGCTTCCACTGCCGGGCCTGTTTCGCATGAGCAGTCTCAACCAGACGTTCCAGACGAGCGGTCTCTGCCTCCAACATTCTGGATCCAAGACCAGACATCCGGTAGTAGCGGCGACGTTCGTCATCCATCTCAGGGTCAGGACGTTGATCGGTCTCCTCGATGAGACCAGCGTTCAACATCTTCTTGACCGTTCCATACAAAGTGCCAGGACCCATCGTGACCTCACCATCGGTCATCGACTCGACCTCACGCATCACCGCATACCCATGCTTTTCCCCGTCGGCCAAAGCCAACAGGATGTTCAGCTGGGCAGCAGGCAACGGCAACATCTCGTCCGGAGCCTTCACGACATCACTCATATGAAAGGATCTCCCTTCTACACAACCATGGCCGAAGTGTGTCGCAGATGGATATATCGCATGCCGATATAGAAGTCAACCCCGCCCGCCGGTCCCAACTCCGGCACGGTGTCCGGTCCAACCCGAGGGGGGGACATAAGTGCGGTAGTACGGGCCATCTCGGCGCAAGCATTTGACAATCACCTCCCGGCACCATGGAGCCCTCCCGCGCGATGACACGCGATGGA
>JBAVIK010000411.1:0-3495 GCA_049686815.1 Acidimicrobiia bacterium
GTCTTGTTGCGTGTCCCACGTCGCCGACCGATGAAGAAGGCAACACCGATGATCACGGCCACCGCCACCGCACCAAGCATCGCCTTGTCTTTGGCCGACTCTTTGGTGTCGTCGACGGCCCCAACGATTTGGAGGGCTTTCGCTTCGATGTCATCGCGCGTGACTGTCATGACCAAACCTCTCTGATCGGTCGTATCTGATCCGCAGTTGCCTGGATCCTCCACCCAATCAGGCCGGCGACGCCGACGCTGACCAGTGCAGTGATGAACCGGGCAAGCACGATCCACCATTCACCTTCAGGGAGCCAATAGGTGAGGGCGAAATAGAGCCCCCATGCAAAACAGATCACTCCGAAAGCAATAAGAACCGCTCCCCCCAACCCGAGCCCGGCATGCTTGCCCAGCTTCTTGGCAGGCTCGATGGTCTCCTGTCGCAGGTATTCCCGCGACATTTCGATGAGTTCTGATGTGAGCTGTGGTATCTCGGTGGGGTCAGACATTGAAGAAGTGAATCTAACAAGCGCTGGACACTGCGCTAGCTGGATGTATGGTGCCAGCTAGTGAATTTCGTCAGCTCGATGCGTTCATTGGGCCCAAGGTACCTAGCCCTTTGGGTGGGTCAGACGATCAGCCAGTTCGGTACCTATATCGCGTTCTTGACGATCCCGCTCTTGGTTCTCCACATCCAACGGTCAAGCGGATCGGACGGGAGCACCCTCGACTTCTCGATCGCATACGCGCTGGAGACCGCACCAACCCTGATTGTCGGTCTCGTTGGCGGCGTGCTTCTCGACCGTTGGGCACTTCGCCCCGTGATGATCGCCACAGATCTGCTGCGAGCTTGTGCCTTCTTCTACCTCGCAGCCACATTCGGTCAATACGGGATGAGCACCGTGTTTGTGATGGCATTCCTCATTGGGTCGATGACAACTCTCTTCGATGGAGCCCTGTATTCGATGATTCCCTCCCTGGTTCCCAAGCACCGATTGCCCGATGCCAACTCATTTGTCGCTGCCAGCCAGCAGGCGAATTTTGCCCTGGGGCCACTGGTCGCAGGTTTGATGGCGGTGCTGTTCGCCGGCCCGGAGTTGGGGCTATTCGTCAATGGCGTCACATTTGTCCTGTCAGCGCTGTCTCTCAAATGGGTGGGGAAGGTCAAGCACCATCGAGACCCCGACGAAGAGCGCGCCCCGTTCTTCACAGAGGCATCGAACGGAATTCGCTACATCTGGTCCGAGCCCCGGCTGAGGCTGACAACGATCGCTGCCGCTATCCCGAACTTTGTGATTGGGTTCATCGAGGCGACTTTCGTGGTTCTTGGCTTTGTCGTCTTGCAGGCGAGAGACGAGTTTCAGATCGGCGTATTGATCTTTGCAATGGGTGTGGGAGGAGTGATAGGCGCCCTGATCGCACCGCGTATCACGCGTGCCCTAGGCCTCGGGCGCAGCTTCATGTTGGGCATAGTGATCGCAGGGGTGGGGCTATTCCTTGTGATGTTCACGTCCTACGGGATCGTCGCCCTGTTTCTACAAGCCTTTTGGATGGTCGGCATCTCCGTGGTGAACATCCCGCTGGCCACGATTCGTCAGCACTATGCAGCAGAGTCCATGCTCGGTCGTGTCATAACCGCAAGCCGTGCCATCGGGTGGGCCACCTTGCCAATCGGAGCCCTCGTGGGTGGCTGGCTCGGCGCCACGGAGACCACATATCCGTGGGCCGCGCGTGCCTTTCCCCTGGTACTCATTGGTACCGCCTTCTGGCTGTACACCACGGTGATCTGGAGCGACACCTTTGGCCCCGACTTCAGAGGGGTCAGGCCAACTGCCTCAGACGAGGTTGGTGATGTCGAGACGGCCGCTACGGAATAGCCCGCCAACGAACTCAGACGTCGAAACTCGATTCAGGGAGCTACGTTTCGGTCATGCGCGGATTTGGTATTGATGCGTCAGTTCCTGTCGACGTCGCTTGTGACGTTGCAGCCATGGTTTCTGCCAAGAGATACACCTCATTCTGGGTCAACGGCAGCCCTCATGAGGGAGCACTCGAGATTCTCGAGGCAGCTGCTGAGATAGTTGACCTACCGCTGGGCGTTGGGGTGTTCCCGTTGCCCAAGATCTCAGCTCGGGAGTTGGTCACAGAGATCAGACGCCGGGGCATCCCTCAAGACCGTCTTCTCCTCGGTGTCGGCTCAGGTCGAAGCCCTGGGGCACTGTCTGAGGTTCGAGAAGCCGTCGCGATCTTCCGATCCGAGCTCGATGTCACGGTGGTGACCGGAGCAGTGGGGCCCAAGATGACATCGCTTGCAGGAGAAATCTCCGATGGAGTGATATTCACATGGTCAATTGCTGCTGAAATCATGGCATCGCGATCGATCCTCGACGAAGCCGCAGGGACAGCCAATCGACCGTCACCGACCGTCATCTCCTTCGTACGTTGCGCACTACTGCCCGAGGCGCGGCACGCCGTCGACGAACGTGCCACCGCTTATGGAGCCATCCCCCACTACAAGGCGGTCTTCGAGCGTCACGGACTGGAAGCGGTTGAGACTGTCGTCACGGGGCGGAACCGAAACGAGCTCCTGCCTGGGATTGAGAGCGAGGAGGCGGTGCTCGACATGTCGGTGATACGGGCCATCCCTTCGGCAAACACAACGGACGCCATCGGTCGGCTGGTAGCGGCCTGTGCTCCCTGAGCGACGTGGAACATCACAGGCGAGGGTGTGAAATCCTGAAATATCTCAGCCAACTCGTCACCCTCATCGGGTCGCCGATCGTCTGTCTCACATGAAGAATCGAGGAGGTTTGGCGCTCGGGCCACCAGACTCAGACTCCGATCCCGACCCGAGCGACTCTCAAACGATTCGTGCCCGGCTGTTCGGCGCGTCGGTTTGGTTGAACATCACCGTTCTGGTCCTGTTCTCGCCGGCTCTCTTTGTTGTGCTCGGATGGTTCACAGAGTCCTACCGCGACACCGCGAGTGCCTCGGAGGTCTCCCATCGGGTCCACGAAGTGGCTTTTGGGGCTCTCTTCTGCTTGGCCCTGGTGGGTGCCTACTCCCAGTTCAGACCGAAACACAATCTTGCTGGAATGCTCCAGTTGATTGCCGCAGTCGTGCTGTTGGCGTTCATGACGACCTTTTCGATAGGCATCGACGTCGGGCTGCTCTTGTATCTGATTCCCCTCGCCATCCTCCTAGCCTTGCGACCTTGGGGTGGGCCGGTGCGTGAGGGTGGAGTGTGGGGGCTGGCCCTCATTCTCGTACTGGTCAGCGCCCTCCCCTTTCTCGACGAAACCGCGGGTCTCATTTCGAGAGCACTGTCGGGAGCACAAAATCACACTTCCCACTGGTCAGCCATGGCGACGTTTGTGATCATCCTCCCGGTTCTCGGGCTGGTTGCAGCGCTGCGATTCACTGGGTACCGGCTGGTCGCCTGGAGCGTCTCGGCCGCCGCTGCCGTCTATGGCTCTGCAAGTTTGTTGTTTCCCTATGACGCATC
>JBAVIK010000412.1:0-5858 GCA_049686815.1 Acidimicrobiia bacterium
GGCGAGAGTGGTGCCGACCGCGTTACCGATCGCCCAGGCGACCACCCCGCCTACGCCGGCAATGACCATGTTCTCGAGACCTGACCTGATTTTGCCGGTCTTCGCCACGGAGGCCTTGATGATCCCGACGATAAACAACCCGGCGAGTGCGAGAATCACGGCGACGGTCAATGCGGCATCGATCGATGTCATCATCGCGAACGGAAGCACCGAAGGCAGCGCCCC
Source organism: Acidimicrobiia bacterium (assembly GCA_049686815.1). Lineage (GTDB taxonomy): Bacteria > Actinomycetota > Acidimicrobiia > Spongiisociales > ZC4RG35 > JBAVIK01. The sequence continues at coordinate 226 of JBAVIK010000412.1, forward strand.
AACCAGAAAGAGTCCACCGCTAGCGGCCATTGCCAGATAGGGCGAGCGGCGCTCAGACTCGACGACGCCAAACTCGAGCGCGGCCATGGCATTGAGCATCGTCTCGTCGGATCGGTTGAACGCCGTCACCACCTGGTCGAGGTCGTCGGCGGCGATGCCCATTTCTGTGAGCATGTCGCGCAGCTGATCGACTTCGAGTTCCCGATGATCACGGAGGTGTTCTCTCTCGAGGTTCAACTCCGCAGCAAGGACCTCATCTTGAGACTTGGTAGCCAAGTACTCACCTGCCGCCATGGACACGGCACCTGCCAGGGCCCCGGCTATGCCGGTGAGTAGAACATCTCCGATATCCAGCCCGCCACCCACAACGCCAACCACGAGCAGGAAGGTCGAGACGAGGCCGTCATTGACGCCGAGAATGATGTCTCGCCAATACTGACGGGTCTCCCCGATATGGGGGGTGTACGTCGGGGCCTGGTGCGAGCTTTCCGTTGTCATCCGGGTCCAGATGGTACCTGCACATCGGCAACCGGCCAGATGTGGGGGCCGTCGACTGCCGAGGCGAGCGCGGTGTGATCCAGAATTCAGGTCAGACGGTTTCGGCCATTCCGAGAAGTCCCACGACTCCTGCGCGAATCCCGAATCCGATTGACGCCTCGTTGACCTTGAACGAAGCGGAGTGAAGATCACCGCCGCCCGATTGACTGCCCAGTCTGAACATCGCACCGGGGACTATGTCCAGATAGGCGGAGAAATCTTCGCCACCCATGCTCGTCTCGGTCGACACGACCACATCCTCCCCCATGTTTTCAGCGAGGATGCTGCAGACAGTCTTCACGATGGAGTCGTCGTTCACCACCGGGGCGACACCCTGGTGGTATTCGAGGGTGAAGTCGGCCCCTGTGACTGCGACGATTGAGGCAAGCGACTTCTCCAAGAGACCTGCGAGACCGTCCCAAAGCGACCTCTCGAGAGTGCGGACGGTGCCAGTGAGACTCACTTCTGTCGGGATGACGTTCGGGGCGTCCCCGCCATGGATCGAGCCGAAGACCGTGACAATCGGGCTGCGCGAATCGACCGCCCTGCTCACAACATTGGGCAACTCCCGCACAACCCGGGCTGAAGCGTCGACAAGGTCGACCGTCCGGTGTGGTCTCGAGGTGTGGCCACCGGGGCCGGCCAACTTGATGAAAAAGGAGTCCGCACTTCCGGTGATGGCGCCGGATCTCGAGCCAATTCGGCCTACTTCGAGCGACGGGTCGACATGGAATGCCATCAGTCCCTTGAGTCCGTCCACGAGACCCTCGGCCACGAGCTCGTTGGCCCCACCGACAGCTGACTCCTCAGCTGGCTGAAACAAGATCCTGGCGGGCGGGGCCCCTTCGATTCGGGCGAGCGTCATCGCGACCCCCGTGGCGATGGCGGCGTGGGCGTCGTGTCCACAGGCGTGCATCCATCCGGGGTTGATCGATCTAGGGACATTCCCCTTGGGCTCTTCGATGGGAAGGGCGTCGAGGTCGGCTCGAAACCCAACCCTTGGGCTGGCGCCGATGTCAGCCCACAGACCGGTCCTCGGTGATCGCGTCTTCACCGGGATTCCATTTTGCTCGAGGGCAGCCACGATCAACGCCGTGGTCTCATGCTCTTCGTTCCCCGGTTCGGGGTGCCGGTGGAGCAGACGACGAAGTTCGACAGCCTGGGGGGTGACCTCCTCCACCAGCCCCGACACCATGGAGGGGCTAATCATTGGGCGAGACTAACCCCAAAGTGTCACTCATAGAAGAGTCGCTCGAAGACACGTCTCGCCTTTCGGGTGTGGCGGCGGTATTGCTCCCGCAGCTCACTGGTGCGGTCGAATCCGAGTGATGATGCGAGTCTGGCATTGGCGTCCTGATCCGTAGGCAGGGCATTCGATTTGCGTCCGCTCTGAAGATGCAGACGCAGCCGGACGCGGGTGCAGAAGAGATATGAATCATTGAGCGCGGTGAAGTCCGACCCGCTCAGAACTTCTGTGACACGCAGAGCTTGCAGTGCGCCGAAGGTGCTGCTGACCCTCAGGTCGGGGAGAAGAGCACCATGTCTCAGCTGCAGGAGTTGGGTGACGAATTCGACATCGGCAAGACCACCGGGACCCAACTTCAGGTGGAAATCAGGATCTTCGCCGGGTGGGATGCGCTCAGACTCGACCCGGGCCTTGATCAACCGAATCTGATGTGCGAAGTCGTCGGGCAGCCGGTCAGACCAGAGGGTTCGATACGTCAAGTCGGTGAACCGTTCGAGGATGCGGGGATCCCCCACCGCGGGTCGTGCCTTAACCAACGCCAGCAACTCCCAGGGCTCAGCCCACTCGCTGTAGTAGCGCTCGAAACTGTCGAACGATCGTGCCATCGGCCCCTTGCGACCCTCAGGTCTCAGCCCTGCGTCGAGCTCATACGCGACGCCGTGCCGACTCGGCTGAGCGAGGACCCGGTCGAGCTCGCCGGTCAACGACAGGGCCTGCGGGCGTTCCATCTCGTCGAAGACATACATGAGGTCGAGGTCCGACCCGTACGACATCTCGGCGGCACCCCATTTGCCCATGGCAATGATTCCAAATCCGTGGTTCGAGCCGCCAGCGGCCACGTGGAGGCCCGCCCTGACCGCGGTATCAGCTGTGTCGGAAAGGGAGCGAAGTGTCAGCTCGGTCGAGGCCTCTCCAAGGACGTCCCTAGCCGCGATGCGGAGCTTGCGTCGACGGGCGAATCGCCGAATAGTCCCGATCTGTGCGGCTTCGTCGGGTCGGGACCGCACAAGCGCGATCAGCCTGTCCTCGGCGTCGGGACTCGCTCGAACGTCCCGGATGAGAGTGTCGTCAGCCAGCCTGGGGATGAATTCTGGAATCCGATCCATCAATTCACCCAGCAGGCGTCCCGTGCCGAGAAGAATGCAGAGCCGCTCCCCGGCGAGGGGGTTCACCTGTAGCAGTCGTACGAGTGTGCTGTGATCGGAGGTGTGGGCCAGGAGAACTCTGAGTTGGTCGAGGCCGAGATCTGGGTCAGGGGATTGGGAGAGCCAGTCGATCATCAGCGGTAGGACCTGATGCATCACCCGCGACTTCCTACTCAACCCTGTCGTCAATTCCTCGAGTGCTTTCGTGGCACCCACTACGTCACGGAATCCGAGGGCCTCCAATCGGAGAGCGGCTCCCGCTCGATCGAGACGAGCAGTTGCCACACCAGCGAGAGCGTCGAGCATGGGTCGGAAATAGAGCCTCTCATGCAGATCGCGGACAGCCGCTTTGACCTCGGAGAGCCGTTGGAGGAGCTGAGTCTCTGGATCCTCTCGGAAGCCGAGGCTTCGACCGATGCGGGCTCGCGCCTCCGACGATGGTGGGAGGCGGTGGGTCTGATGCAGATCCCATAGTTGAATCCGATGCTCGAGATCACGAAGAAACGTGTACGAATCAATGAGCCTCTCTGCTTCGTCGGGTTCGATGTAGCCATGGGCGCCCAGAGCGCGGATCGCCTGGAGAGTCGACGTCATTCTCAGGTCGGTATCGAACTTTCCGTGGACGAGTTGAAGGAGCTGAATCGTGAATTCGATGTCGCGGATCCCACCTCGGGAGCGTTTGATGTCTTTACTATCTGCACCTGCCTCGGTCTGAGTCTTCAGTTGCCGAATGTTCCGTAGCGCGTCGACTGTCAATCCCGTTTCCCAAACGACATGATTGGCCAAAGCCTGGAATCGGTTTCCAAGGTCGCGATCGCCTGCAGCGGCCCGGACCTTGAGGAGGGCCTGGAGTTCCCACGCTTCGGCCCAGCGGTCGTAATAGCTTCGGTAGCTGTCGAGGCTTCGTGAGAGTGGCCCCATGGCACCCTCAGGCCGGAGATCGACATCGACGTTGAGCACCGTTCCGTCGAAGGTCGGCGACGAGAGAAGGGCCACAAGCTTGCTGGCAATGGCCAGGGCACCGGAACGACTCTCGGTCTCCGAACCGGGGACCGATTCATGCACGAACACGAGATCGATATCCGAGTAGTAGTTCAGCTCTCTGGCTCCCCATTTGCCCATTGCAATGACGGCGAACGGCAGTTCTCTGGCGACCGGGTGTCGCTCGCTGATTTCGCCGACCGCGGCTTCGAGCGCCCACTGAACGAGATGGTCCACTGCGTCGGAAAATCGGGCGACTGCATCCTCCATCGAGAGTGCACCTGACAAATCATCGCCTGCAATCGAGATCAGAATGGAACGCAGGCGATCTGTCAGAGTTGCGGGTTCAGTGACTCCCTCGAGAAGCCCGGGGTTGCGACTGAGAGTCTGGCTGAGCGCACGGCTCGAAGCTGCGACGGCGACGGCCCTCCTGATCATCAAATCGGAAGCCGCTATCTCAGGCGTGGCCTCGAGGATCGGGAGCAGGCGGTCCCATATGGCATCTCCGGGATCCGCCGAGTCGGCAACAGCTTGGATCAAGCGTTCGGACGTTCTCGAGTCCAGGTCCAAGTGCTCTAGGGCAGCTTCAACGGCTCTCGGTGGGCGATCTGGCACAACGTCAGGCTATGACGGTTCGCCGCCGATAACGTGTGGCCATGCCGGTTCGAGTCGCAGGCGCACAATTGAATCTCACAGTCGGAGATATTGGCGGCAACGAATCAAAGATCGCCGGCGCCATCGCGCAAGCGGAAGAGGGAGGGGCCGACATCTTGCTCCTACCCGAACTAGCCATCACCGGGTACCCACCCGAGGACCTCGTCAAGAGGCCAGACTTCGTGGACGACAACATCGCCGCCTTGGGCCGCCTGGCGGCTCTGACAGAGTCAGTGGTGGCCATCGTTGGCTTCGTCGACCGGTCATCACGCAGCTCATCGGGTGGATCTGACTCCGAGACGAGAGACGTGGCAAACGCTGCAGGAGTGCTTGCCAAGGGTCATGTCCGGGGGATCTATCACAAAGTGCTGCTCCCAAACTTCGGAGTGTTCGACGAGGACCGATATTTCACTGTTGGTGAAACGCCGGGAATGACTTGGGACATCGCGGGGCACCCGGTTGGAATATCCATCTGCGAAGACATCTGGTCCGCCGTAGGACCGCCCACTGTGCAGGCTGCCAACGGCGCTCAAATCCTGCTCAACATCAATGCATCTCCGTTCCACAGAGGCAAAGCCGCGGATCGCGAGGCGATGCTCGCCGAGAGAGCACGGGAGGCGCGAGCCCCGGTCGTCTACCTGAATCTGGTTGGTGGTCAGGACGAGTTGGTGTTCGACGGAGCCTCGGTCGTCATTGATGCAGGAGGGACGGTCATCCATCGGTCACCTCAGTTCGAGGAGGATTTCTTCCTTGTCGAGGTCCCAACCGGCCCGGAACCCGGCAACAAGCAAAAGGTGACACCTCACCTCGATCCGACCGAAGAGGTTTACCGAGCCCTCACCACCGGGCTTGGAGACTATGTGACAAAGAATGGGTTCGACAGAGTTGTAGTGGGTCTTTCGGGAGGCATCGATTCGGCTCTAACCGCAACACTCGCCGCCGACGCGTTGGGTCCCAAATCGGTATGGGGCATTGCCATGCCGTCGCGGTTCTCCTCCCAGCATTCGATCGATGATGCTCGAGCCCTGGCGGAAAATCTCGGTATCAGGTTCGATCTCATTCCCATAGAT
>JBAVIK010000413.1:0-11115 GCA_049686815.1 Acidimicrobiia bacterium
ATTTGCTGGTACCCGATGAAATAGATCGTGGCGATCACTGCCGTGCCCACATCATTGAAGGTCAGAGCGACCACCGCCGGAAGCACAGCAGCAAGGTAGGTGCCGATCACGGGAACGAATTGGCTAAGAACTCCTACCCAGATCCCCAGGGAGAGCGCAAACGGGATGTCGAGGATGGTGAGCACGATGGTGGTGAGGGCGGCGCTCAGAACCGCCAGAAGGAGACGGGAGTAGATGTAACCGCCCATGTTCTCGACTGCGATGTCCCAAACACGCACCGCCTTCCGCTGCTCCTTCTCCGGCATTGCCGACAAGACAGTCCGTCGCAGTTGCGGAAGGTCGGCGACGATGTAGAACGAGAACAACACCACGGTGGTGGCGAAAATCAGAACACCTCCGATGCCAGCGGCCAGATCCAATAGCCCCCCGGCAAGGGTCCCCCCGACCGATCGAAAGTATCCCAGGAGATCATTGCTCAGGGCCTCGACCTCGAGTTCAGCCAGGTCGAGCGCAAACGTCGTCACCAACCATTCTCTGAGGCCAGCCAATATCTCGGGGATGGATGCGATCAGCTCCCTCACCTGTTCGATGGCAAGGGGGGCAAGCGCGGAAATGAAACCAAGCGCCAGAAGGAACGCTGCCACGAAGACCGCACCGGTGGCCAACCCCCTCTTCCAACCGCGCTTGACCAAGAAATGGACCGGGGGCTCGAAAGCCACCGCGACAAACACGGAGACCAGGATCATCGAGAGGAGATTCCGGAGTGTCCAGCTGATGAAGAGACCGAACGAGACAAGCAGAAGGGCCAGCGCCACAACTAGCGCTCTGCGCATCGTAAGCCGATCATCGGCCCTCTGTTCTGCGCTCGCCATGAAAAAAGGCTAGGCAGGCTCGCACGTTCGTCTGTGGAATGTTCGATAGCCTCCGACGCGATGGAAGTCTTCGACGTCGTCTGGGAACCCGATGCGGATCGGGCTGCTAAAACCAACACCGCCCGATTCATGAGGCGCCACCAGATAGAGACCTACGCCGACTTGGTGAGAATGTCATCGTCGGACCCGGAGTGGTTTTGGGCAGCCGTCGTCGATTTCCTCGGTCTTCCTTTCGCCTCGCCATGGAAGACGGTGCGAGACACCTCTCGAGGCCACCAGTGGGCCACGTGGTTCAACGGTGCCCAGTTCAACCTCTCAATAGCATGTGTCGATCGCTGGTTCGAGGAGAGCCCGGATCGGGTGGCAGTCCGAGGTCAAAAGGAGTCCGGAGCAGTGTCCGAGCTGACATTCGGTGAGCTTCACGACCAGGTTTGCCGTCTCGCCGGGGCTCTTCGCACGTTGGGTGTGGGCCGTGGCGACGCAGTGGCCGTCTACCTACCCATGTCGCCGGAAGCCGTCGTGTCCCTGCTCGCCATAGCTCGGCTGGGTGCAATTTTCATCCCTGTCTTCTCGGGATATGGCGCAGAGGCCGTTGCCACCCGACTCAAGAACCCGAAGCCGAAACTTCTGGTCTGTGCAAACGGATTCGAGCGGAGGGGAGCCCTCGTCCCAATGAAGGAGGTGGCTGACAACGCCACCAAGCTTGCAGGGGGCATCGACCAGGTTCTGATTGTTGACTATGTCGAACGTCCTGACACGCCCTGGACGGAAGGCCGCGACCGCTGGTGGCATGAGATTGTCCCGGAGTCGACGCCGATCGATGCAGTGGACACCTATTCCGAGGAGCCGCTGCTGATCGCCTACACGTCTGGAACCACGGGACGCCCCAAGGGCGCGGTTCACGTCCAAGCGGGCTTGACCGTCAAGATGGCGCAAGAAGGTGCGTTTCAGCTCGACGTCACCCGTGATGATGTTCTGATGTGGGCCACCGACATGGGCTGGATAATGGGGCCGTGGATGGTCATCGCCGGACTCGCCAACGGTGCCGCCATCGCGACCTATGACGGTGCGCCCAACTACCCCGCCCCGGACCGCATCTGGCAGGTCGCTGCAGATCTGGAGCTCACCATCCTCGGGCTCTCCCCGACCCTTGTGAGAGCGCTCCAGCCCCATGGTGCCGCTGAGGCGCGAAAGCACGATCTGTCGCGTCTCCAGACGTTTGGATCAACCGGCGAGCCATGGAATCCCGATCCCTGGCGGTGGCTTTTTGACGAAGTAGGCGAGGGCCGGATACCCATTGTCAACATCTCAGGGGGGACCGAGATCGGAGCCTGCATCCTCAGCGTCAACCTTCTCCAAGGCATCAAGCCAACATCGCTTGGCGGACCCTCGCTTGGCGTCGACGCCGACGTCTACGACGAAACCGGCTCCCCGGTGACGGACCAGGTTGGCGAATTGGTGATACGCGGATCGTGGCCCGGAATGACACGTGGGTTCTGGGATGAGCCCGACCGTTACCTCGACACTTACTGGTCCAGGTTCCCTGACACGTGGGTCCACGGCGATTGGGCGTCGATCGACGCTGAAGGTTTCTGGTTTCTCCACGGCCGCTCCGACGACACACTGAATATCGCGGGTAAGCGGATCGGGCCAGCAGAAGTGGAATCGGTGGCAGTGAGTCTCGACGAGGTAGTCATGGCCGCGGCGATCGGTCTCCCTGACCAGGTGAAAGGTGAGTCAATCGGTCTCTATCTCGTGGCGGCACCCGGCATCTCGGCAGACGACGATCTGACGGCCAGTGTCGTCACCCGCATCGAAGAGACACTGGGAAAGGCTTTCCGGCCGACAGTCGTGAATTGGGTGAGTGACCTGCCCAGAACACGATCTCAAAAGATCATGCGCCGGGTCGTCAAGGCACTGGTACTTGGTGACGACCCTGGTGACCTCACGAGCCTCGAAAACCCGGAAAGCCTCCGAGACATTCGACCCTCGGGGTGATCGCTACTTCGGTGGCATTCGGGCCGCGGCATCGAGACGGATCACCTCGCCGTTCAACATTGAATTCTCGATGATGGCCACGACGAGATGCGCAAAATCGGCGGGTGTCCCGAGTCGCTGGGGGAAGACATGGAGTTTGGCAAGCGACTCACGTAACTCCGGCGGGGCCGCTGCCAGCAGTGGGGTGTCCATGATCCCCGGGGCAATCGTATTGACTCTGATCCCAACACCTCCAAGGTCACGAGCAATCGGCAGGGTCATCCCGACTATCCCCCCCTTTGATGCCGAGTACGCCGCCTGGCCGACCTGGCCTTCGAAGGCGGCGATCGAAGCCACATTCACGATGACACCACGTTCACCGGTGCTTCGAGGCTCGTTTTCTGCCATCACTGCGGCGACATTCCTGATCACGTCGAACATGCCAATCAAGTTGACTCCGATTGTGAACTTGAACAGCTCGAGATCAAAGAGAGAACCGTCGCGAGACAAGACGCGTTGTGCCGGTGCGACACCGGCAGCATTGACCAGGATGTCGATGGCTCCGAACGCTTCCACCGCACCGGACACGGCCGCCGTGACATCATCCGGGTTGGTCACGTCGCATTGGAGGAATCGGCTCGTCGAACCCAGCTCTGCGGCAGCTGCACTGCCACGATCTTCGTTGATGTCGACCATGACAACTGAAGCGCCTCCTGCGACCATCCGAGTCGCTGCTCCAAAGCCGAGTCCCGACACACCACCGGTGACCAGGGCCACCGAGCCTTCTAGATCCACCTTTCACCTCCGTCTACTCGCAGACGACGCTACCCAATGATCGGTGTCTTTGATTCGGGCGTTGGTGGGCTATGGGTGTTGAATGAGGTTCGGAAGTTACTGCCGTCGGCCGACCTCATCTATGTAGCGGACCGGCTTCACGCCCCATACGGGACCAGAAGCCTCGACGAGGTACGCCACCTATCCCATGAAATCGCCGGCTGGCTCATCGATAGAGGGGCGACGACTCTCGTGGTCGCATGCAACACAGCGTCCGCGGCAGCCCTGTCCTCGCTACGCATCGAACACCCATCGACTCCCATCGTCGGTATGGAGCCAGCGGTGAAACCTGCCGCGCTGTCCAGCCGAAACGGAGTAATCGCGGTATTCGCGACCGAGGCGACATTTCAGGGTCGGCTCTACGAGACTGTCGTCAATCGCCATGCCCCCGGAGTCGAGATCATCCAAGAAGCCTGCCCTGAATGGGTGGAGCTCGTCGAAGAGGGTGCGACGGTCGGCGAGAGGGCGATTCAGGTTGTCAGAGCGAAAGTCCAACCAGCAGTGCAACGGGGCGCCGACAGCCTCGTTTTGGCTTGCACCCACTTCTCGTTTCTGACCGGTCTCATCCGAGACGCGGCTGGCACCGGTGTTTCCGTGGTTGACCCGGCCGCCGCTGTCGCGAGACAAACCGCACGGGTCGTAGATGAGGCTCATGGAAGCGGTCGTGTCGACTTCGCCGTCTCCGGAGACGTTTCTGAATTCGAGCAACTCCGTGACGAGCTCATTGGAATCAGAGACTCCCAACCCGCCCTACCATTCCCCTAGTGCCATCTGTTCTGACCGAACCCCACATGTTGTGGTCTCACAACGGCAAAACCGTCGTGGGGAAGGGCGAACTGCTCCGCTTCGACCCTGGTGTCGGTGCTTCACGGTATCGCCGCGCCCTGGAAGCTCTCAGCGAGACCGGCAGGCAGCTGGCATTCGCTTCTTTCACTTTCGACCCGTCGGAGCCCGGGTCGGTGGTGATAGTGCCGGAAGAAATCGAATCAAGCGTGCCGCACGGCGATGTCAACGGATCCGGCGTGCCAAGAAGCCATCTCGTCTTCGACGGAGTCTCGGCATGGCGAGACGGATTTCGCGGGGCCTTGGAGGCCATCGACGAGTCGAAAGTGGCGAAAGTCGTCCTCACTCGCCAGGTTGCCCTCCAGTTCGATACGCGGATCCCGTTGATGGAGATAGCCCATCGTCTGCGGACGGCTCAAACTGACTGCTACACGTTCCTCGTCGATGGGCTCATCGGCGCCAGCCCTGAGCTTCTCGTCTCGCTACACGATGGGATCATCGCATCGCTGGCATTGGCGGGCACCGCTCCCAATGCGGAAAGTCTTGGCTCGGAGAAAATGGACCTCGAGCACCTACTGGCGGCAGCCTCCGTGCGCGAAGGAATCTCGCGGCATGTCACGGAGCTGGCACCGCCTACGAGGTCGGTGCTCGAATTTGGGGATATCAAACACCTGGCTACACGTTTCCAGGGTCCGGCAATAGAGGGGGCGACGGTGCTCGACGTCCTCGAGACCCTGCACCCGACTGCCTCCGTTGCTGGAACGCCAACCGAAACGTCACTACAGCTGATCAGGGAGATCGAACCTCGCCGACGCGGTCGATACGCCGGACCCGTCGGATGGTTCACTGCAAATGGCGAAGGTGAGTTCGCCCTCGCCCTCAGATGTGGCCAGGTTCACGGAAATGAGATCACCCTGTTTGCCGGTGGTGGGATAGTGAATGGCTCCGACACCGACTCCGAGTTTGCGGAGACCGAACTGAAGCTTCAGCCGATGCTCAGGGCGCTCGGCGTCGACCGCCGCTAGCGACAAATACCGATCAACGGTCCGACAAGACACTGGCTGCAGCCACTTCAATCGTCTTTCGAACTCTCAGGTCATTACTCCGGTCCACAGGCACTCGAATCATGGCTTGATCCTCGGACAGGAGAAATTGCCCGGTGACGCCGACGAGGTCGTCGATGGAGTTCGCCTCGCGATAGGAAATACCATGAAAGTCAGCCAGCTTCTCGAGGTCGCGATGCGGGTCGGCGATGAAGAGTCTTTCGAACTCGGGTGCGTGATGGGCCTGGGGTAGCAAGTCGAACAAACCTCCGCCGTTGTTGTCGACGACGATCATGACGAGAGGTTCACGAACGTCTGAAATGAAGCCATTTGAGTCGTGCAACACCGAAAGATCACCAGCCAACGCCAGGGTCGCCCTTGAAGTCGATGCAACACCTGAGGCGGTCGACACGAAACCATCGATACCGGAGGCACCTCTGTTGGCAACCACCGCTCCGGGAGTTGTCAGGTAAGCATCGACGTCCCGTATCGGCAGTGACGACCCGACCACGAGGGATTCCCAAGCGATCTGATTGAGGGCGTGGGCAACAGCCGGCCCACTCAAGGTGGCATCCTCAGCAAGGAGAGAGGTCAACAAGTCACCAATGTGGCTTCCACGTTCGAACCATGTCTCTTCCCACCCCTCCGGTGCTCGAACCTCACCCACGAGGGCTTCGAGAGTGTCTACGGGGTCGGCGTGCACGACGGCGGAAGCGTTGAGCGATGGGTCGATATGCCGACCCCAGCGGTCAATCCTGATCTGTTGCTTCGCCGACGCGGCGAGGCTTTCGAGCCGTTTGCTCGGACCGATGGATCCGATGGCGACCACCACATCCGGTTGGAAACGCTCTGGGAGTGGCGCCGCGAGCATGTGCTCGTAGGTCGAGACGACACTGTGACCACGTAGACCGGAGAGTGCAGTGGCCAGGAGAGGCCAGCCGAGGTGTTGGGTCACTGCGGCAATCGCCGTCCTGTCGTAGGTGCCGTCACCTGCGATGACGAGCCCGCGTGAGCGATGGTGCATCTCGAGGCGAAAGGTCGGAGGTGGGCCTGAATCGCGACCCTGCCAGACAGCCCCATCGTCGCGGCCATCAATGGAAAACGGGTATGCGACCGACGTGGAACGGCCATCATCGGAGACCGGGACGGTAGGCTCGTGAAAGGCGACGTTGAGATGTACCGGACCGGGGCTGCCCGATGCCCCTCGGGAACTGGCGACGGCCATGGCTGAGACGGAACGCCACCGGCCTACCGAATCGACATCCGCAGCCGGCGCCGGCATGTCCCCCGAGTAGCGCACGTAATCGCCGTAGAGACCCACTTGGTCGATGGTCTGGTTAGCCCCCACTCCTCTCAGCTCAATCGGTCTGTCAGCGGTCATGACCACGAGAGGGGTGAGTGACATCGAAGCCTCAACCACCGCCGGGAGAAAGTTCGCCGCTGCGGTCCCCGAAGTCGAGATCACACAGGCGGGGCCTGCAGTGGCCTTCGCCCGTCCGAGGGCGCAGAACGACGCCGACCGCTCGTCGGGCATCACCCGTGTTTCCGCTTCAGAATGGCTAGCTGCCGCCAACGCCAGGGCTGTGGATCGGGACCCAGGAGATATGACAAAGAAGTTCACCCCACCGCGAACTAGCTCGTCGACAATCGACGCCGCCATCGCCGTGCTCGGATTGGGGTAGGAGCTCATGCCAGAACCTCTGCGGCAGCTCTGACTCTCCTCAGCAATTCGGTTGAAGTGTCTCGATCGGGTCTCCAACGCTGCAACAACGCCGGGTCGGGCTCCGGACGACGCACTTCCAACACACCTTCATGGGCGATCAACGGGGACATGGTCGGATCTCCCTCGATGAGCGAGACGGTGCCAAGTCCACATGCATACTCGAGATCTGGAAGCAGGGATGCGGCGAGAAGACCGCCATACAAACCCACCGAGGTCTCCACCGCCGATGAGACCACGACTGGAACACCAGCACGCTCCACCAGGTCGAGCACTCGAGCGACTCCACCCATGGGTTGAACTTTGACAATGAGGATATCGGCGCCACCCTTTTCGACGATTTGCAGCGGCTGAGGGCTCTGGCGGACCAGCTCGTCGGCGGCCAATGGCGTGTCAACGAGCTGACGCAGCTCGACCATTTCCTCGACGGTTGCGACCGGTTGCTCCACGTATTGGAGGTCGAATCGCTCCAGAGAATGGATCCTCTGCGCCGCCGTTGGCACGTCCCATGAAGCGTTGACGTCGACTCGGATCTTGCCGGTCACGCCCAATGCCTCGCGGACTGCTCCCACCCGGTTTTCGTCGTCACCTTCGGTGTCACCCGGATCGCCGATCTTCACCTTCGCCGTGGTAGCTCCCGATTCGAGCACCAATGCGGCGGCAACGTCAGGACCGACCGCAGGAATCGTCACGTTCACTGGGATCTCGAGCCTCACCGGTTCTGGCAGCAGTGTGCAGGCCAGCTCGAGGCCCGCTGCGAGCCACCGGGTGGTCACTTCCGGTGGATAGTCGGGAAAGGGCGAGAATTCTCCCCACCCCTGAGGTCCCCGAATCAGTACCGCCTCGCGATGGTCAATTCGGCGAAATCGATGTCGCATAGGGATTCTCACTGGATGGAGCTCGAGTGTCTCGAGGACAGTGCTCATCTCGTCTGCACCTCGCGGATGTACCCGATCAACCGTGTGATCTGCTCGTCGTTCAGTGTCGAAGAGAAAGAGGGCATACGGCCCCTACCCCGCCTAATGGCGAAATCGAGGAACTCGTCTGCAAGCTCGGCCGAGTTGGAGCCCGGACCGAGGGGCGGGCCAAGCCGGCCCGACAGGTCATCACCGTGGCAGTTTGAGCAGAGCTGCTGATAGATCTCTTGACCGGTGGCGTCAGCGGCCGGTCTTCCTACCGAGCAGGCTGATAGGGCCAGGGACAAGATGACGAGCGCACGCAACATCTGGTTGGAGATCGTACGACTCAGTCAGGAAGCCGGGTCGCCTCGCCGGCAAGAAGTCGGACTTCTTGGGCGCGAGATCTCGGTATGACCAGAACGGCATCGGGAGTCTCGACCACAATCACCTCCGAGAGACCAGCCACAGCCACCACGCGGGACGTCGCATGAATGTAGGAATCGGCCACGTCCTCGAGGATCGCGGCACCGGACACCACATTGCCGGACGGGTCCTTCGCAGAGATTTCCCACAACGACTCAAACGAGCCGACATCGTCCCACCCTACGTCCAACGGCACCACAACAGCTTTGTCGGTCTTTTCCATGATGGCGTGATCGAATGAGAGGCTTCTCACATCCAAGAACTCGTGACCAAGCAGCAAGTGACGACCCTCGACAGGCTTGAGAGCGCGGCGCACGCCTTCGATGATGTCTCCGCAGTGAGTCTCCGCTTCGAGGATGATCGAGCCAGCTGACATCACAAACATCCCCGAGTTCCACATGTGGCGACCGTCTTCAACGTACCGCTCAGCCTCGGCCCGGTTCGGTTTCTCCCTGAAACTGGCGACCTGAAAGCCGTCACCGGCTGCGGCGCCAGGCTCGATGTATCCATATCCCGTGTCGGGTCGGGTCGGAGTGATCCCAAATGCCACGAGACGGCCTTGTTCGGCCAATGAGACAGCCTTCTCAACCGAATCCGCGAACGCAGCTTGGTCTCCGATGAGGTGATCCGAAGGAAGCACCACGAGGATCTCTGTCGGATCAGCGGCCAGCGCCGCGGCAATCACAGCGGGTGCGGTGTTGCGCGGTGCAGGTTCGACGATCGTCAAAGAGATCTCCACCTTTGAATCCCTTGCGGCGTCCTCGACGAGAGGCAGGAAGGCCGCACCGGTGACCACAAAAGGCGGGGCGAGCCTGGCCAGGCCCTCGAGACGCTCCAGGCTCAAACCAAAGAGCGAGCCATCGGAAGGGAGTGGAGCAAACTGCTTAGGGACCGTTGCGGAAGAGATGGGCCAGAGCCTCGTACCTGTTCCGCCGGACAGAATCACTGGTCTCACCACTGTCACGTGGTCGAGAGTACCGGTAGTCCACCCCGAATCTGTGGGACTTATCAGTCGGCCGAGCTGATCGACACGTATCCACACTCCCGACAGATGTATCGCACCATGCCAATTCCACCGGGAGCCTCCGTGAAGTCGTGCACGTGATTCTTCCCGCTTCGACTGAATGCAGCCTTCACGGCGCCCATGATCCCGGACTTGTCGGCTGCCCCGGCGAGGGCTGGCTCGGGCTCTGGGTCCGGGCCGGGCCGTGTTGGTGTTGCGCTCTCTTCGTCACGCTCCTCGAAGGCACCGAGGTCAACAACCAGCTCTTTGGCGGTCTCGGGGTCATCGCCGTCCCCTGATGTGCCCAGAACCTCTTCCACAACCGGCTTGGACTCTGCTTCTTCACGGCGAAGACGCTCTTTCTCAGCATTTGCCCGTGCGGCGAGCTCCGCCTCCTGGCGCTCCGACTCGAGACGATCGACCTCGGCCTTCTCCCTGGCTGCGCGCTCGGCTTCAAGCCGCTCCAGCTCGATCCGCTCCTTCTCGAGACGCTCGCGCTCGATTCGGCCAGCCTCAGCGCGCTCGGCCTCGATCCGCTCCAACTCAACCCGCTCGGCCTCGATCCTTGCCGCCTCGGCCTTCTCCTTCTCGAGCCGTTCGACACGTAAGCGCTCAAGCTCATCGCGCTCGGCCTGAATACGAGCTGTGTCGGCCTTTTCCCTTTCAACACGCTCAGCTTCGAGACGCGCTATCTCTTGACGCTCTTGGTCTAAACGCTCCGACTCGACCCGCTTCGCCTCTTCGAGTTGCTCGAGCTCGCGACGTTTGGCATCGAGGGCCGCAGTCTGTTGTTTCTGTCGTTTCTCCCTGGCATCCTCGAGCCGTTTGATCTGCTCGCGCTCAGCGGCCACCCTCTCAGCCTCGAGCTTCTCTCTTTCAACGCGCTCCGCTTCCAGAGCCCTACGTTCTGTATCGATCCGGTCCATGTCGACACGCGCCGCATCGAGCCGTTCCTTCTCCAGCTGCTCCGCCCTAGCCAGGGCGGCGTCCAGTTGGGCACGCTGTTCTTCGAGTTTTGCTCGCTCAACAGCGAGCGCTTCGCGCTCTGCCGCGATGGCGTCATCGTGACCTTCGACTTCGGCTGGTTGCTTTTCGGATACAGGCTCCGCAGGAGCCGCTCCGACCAACGGGATCTCAGCTTCGACGGACTCCGCCGTCGAAGTTTCCAGGAGATTCTCCATGCGGCGTACGGGGCTGGTGGGCTCACTCGGGGCCACCGCCTCCTCCGTCTGTGTGGTTGACGGCCGTTGCTCGAAGTCGCCTGATAGAGATCTCCCCGACTCGGCTCGGAGGTTTTGCATCATCGCGTCGTGGAACTCCTGAATCCGCGACGGGGTGACACCCTTTCGTGAGCGGGGGACAGCCATGAGGCGTCGCGGCATGGTCATTGTCTTGTATCGCGCCCAGACTTCGGCCATGTGCTCCACACCCCGATACGCGAAGTCGATGGGGTCGTCGGCGAGGAATGTGAGCTCTTCGTCGGCGAGCTCGACTTGAAATGCGCTGGCCACGAGACGATTCACACGGACGTCGTAAAGCGACCACCTGCCAAGGGATTCGC
>JBAVIK010000414.1:0-3967 GCA_049686815.1 Acidimicrobiia bacterium
CTCCAGACGTGTTGAGTTGATCGCGGACTACGAGGGAAAGTTCAACAATCCTTATGTGGCAGCCGAGCTCGGGTTGGTCGATGAGGTCATCGAGCCGCGCGAGACCCGCGCCAAGCTGATAAGGGCAATGGAGATGCTTCGGACAAAACGCGAGACCCTTCCGCCAAAGAAGCACGGCAACGGCCCACAGTGAAATCCCTACTCATTGCTAACCGCGGTGAGATCGCCGTTCGTGTTATCAGATCAGCCCGCGATATGGGGTTGCGCACGATTTCGCTCTACTCGGAACTGGACCGCGACGCCTTTCACGTCGACCTCGCCGACGAAGCCTGGAACGTGGGCCCCGCCCCCGCCAACGAAAGCTACTTGAACCAGGAGAGAATTCTCCAGATCGCACACGAATCAGGCGCCGAGGCCATCCACCCCGGCTACGGGTTCCTCTCCGAGAACGCCGGGTTCGCCTCGGCCGTGGAAGACGCCGGAATCATCTGGGTGGGGCCCCCGGCAAGTGCCATTGAGGCAATGGGTGACAAGATCACATCCCGTAGAAACGCCGAAGCCTTTGGCGTGCCCACCGTCCCGGGTCACACCGAACCGGTGACAACCGTGGATGAGATACAGGAGCTGGCAGAGTCATTCGGCTACCCGATCGCCATCAAGGCCGCCCACGGTGGCGGTGGCAAGGGGCTGAGGGTGGTCGGCGACCCGGGTGAGATCTCCGATGCCTTGGAAGGAGCCCGCCGCGAAGCTGCGGCCTACTTTGGCAATTCCGACGTCTATGTCGAGAAGTATCTCGAGCGGCCGCGTCATGTCGAGGCGCAGATCTTGTTCGACACACATGGGAATGGTCTCTTTCTGGGCGAGCGCGATTGTTCGGTCCAGAGACGCCATCAGAAACTGATCGAAGAAACCCCCTCGCCTGGTCTCGGGGATCAACAGCGGAGATCATTGGGCGAAGCTGCCATAGCCGCCGGACAATCATGTGGATACGTGAACGCCGGGACAGTCGAGTTTCTGGTCGACCAGATAGGTGACTTCTATTTCCTCGAGATGAACACGCGACTCCAGGTCGAGCACACGGTCACTGAGATGGTGACCGGCCTGGATCTCGTCGAGTGGCAGCTACGAATCGCCGCGGGGGAGCCACTCGACTTGGGAGAGGTTCAGCCCAGAGGACACGCGATCGAGTTTCGTATCAACGCGGAGGACCCTTACAACAACTATCTGCCGACTCCAGGCCAGGTCGTTGAATGGCAAGAGCCCGCCGGGCCCGGAGTACGCGTCGACTCTTGGATCAGACCTGGAACAAGTGTGTCGCAGTACTACGACAACCTGATGGCGAAGCTGATTGTGTGGGGACCTGACCGTCAGACCGCAATCCACCGAGGACGGCGAGCCCTCAATGAATTCAAGGTCCGCGGTGTGGCGACCACGATCCCGGCGCATCTCGCCGTCCTCGAACATGAGGACTTCATCGAGGCTCGCCATCACACCAAGTGGATGGAGCAATCCCTCCCTCTCATCGAACGCGGGCCGGCGGCCGCTCCAGCGATGCCAGAGGAGGAGGAAACCACTAAAAGGGACATCACTGTTGAGATTGGTGGACGAAGATTCAGTGTTTCCTACTGGGCCCCCGACGCACCGACGCCGGGTGGCCAGCCAAGACGTCGCCCTCCCAAACTCACCGCATCGAGTGGTGTCGGCGCAGCCGACGGTGTTGTCTCGGCGCCCATGCAGGGAACGATCGTGAAGGTCCAGGTCAAGGGGGGTCAGACGGTCAAGTCTGGCGACGCCATATGTGTGCTCGAAGCCATGAAGATGGAGAATGAGGTCACCGCTCCCAGCGACGGGGACATCGTCGACCTACGGGTCGAGCCTGGCGACACTGTCGCTGCCGGCGATGTGATCGCCATAATCAAGTAGTCAGGGAGAAGGTTGTATGCCCCCTTCAAAGGGGGCATACACACAGGGTGTGGTCTCGAGCTCTACTGATGGAGCTGATAGAACCGCCACAGATCATTCTCGATGGGAAGGATCGAGATGTCGGAGAATCCCGACTCATTGGCGTACTGCCGGAGAACATCGGGTCGCATCACCGTCCCCGTTCCCGCACTTCCCTCGTGGGACATCCCATCAGGGAGACACACAAACATCGAGAAGCCGTACATGACACGCTCGACTTCGTCCGTCTTCTCGCCGAAATGCGTTCCAACTGCCTCATCCATGACAACCACTACGCCGTCTTCCTTTACGATTTCCCTCACAGCCTTCAAGACCTGAGTTGGATAAGGCATGTCATGGACGCACTCGAACAAAGTGACAACGTCGTACTTTCGTCCGGCGTCGAGACTGGCCCCGTCGACACGGTGGAACCGGACGCGATCAGCCACACCGTGGGCCGCAGCATGTTCGCGAGCCGCGATCACCGATGCAGCGTCGATGTCGTAGCCGTCGACCGTCACCTCCGGATATGACTTTGCGATGGCAATCGAAGACCAGCCCTCGCCGCAACCGATGTCGGCCACATGGCAGTCGATGGTCTGCAACTTTGCTTGCAATTTCGGCACTGAAGGGAACCATTCGCTTCCGAGCGCCGACATGAACCATGGGCGGTTCATCTCCGCTTGACCGGTTCTCATGTCGTCGCCGTACTGTTCCCAGCCGACGCCTCCACCATTTCGGTATGCCTCGAGAATCGCCGGAAGCTGAATACCGCCTGCAGTCACCAGCCGGACGAACGGGGTGAGGAAATTGAGGCTCTCACGATCGCACAACACCTCTGTGTGGGCCGGAGGGAGTGTGTACCGCCTCTCGGCAGCCTCCATAGAGGCATCGTCTACGTCGAGAAACCCAGTGGTCACCTGGTGTTCCAGCCACTCGTTGACGTATCGCCAGTTGGTGTTGGTCTCCGAGGCCAGTTCATCTCGGGTGAGTCCAGACGAGCCATTCAGGGCGTCGTAGAAACCCAATTTGTCGCCGAGATAGATGGACCAAGTGTCCATGGTGCCCAGGACCGATTCGAACACCCGCCCAACAAACGCCTCGGTGGCAGCCTCCTGGGAAGGTGAAATTGTGGTTGTCATCTCTTACTCCTATTGCTTGGTGAGACATCGAACAACTTCAAGCTACGAACCCGTCCTTGCAACCCGCTTGCAGTCTGCTGCAAATCCGTAGGATCACATTCCTGATCGTGGAAATGGTCGCTTGATGCTGGAGATCCTCGTGCTCGGCCCCATCCGAGCCCGTCGGGATGGAGAGAGCCTCGACCTGGGGGGACCCACTCAACGACGGCTTCTGGCAACCCTGGTTGCTCGTCACGATGAAGTTGTATCCGTTGCCGAACTTCTCGAGGCGCTGTGGGGAGAAGACCCTCCGCCGTCGGGCTCCGGGTCACTACAGGCATACGTATCCCGCCTCCGACGCGCCCTGGGCCCAGACGCGATCGAGACTGCGGCGCCCGGATATCGATACAACGGCAACGTCGCCGCCACTGACTCGATTCGTTTGGCAGCCGCCGCCCAGGAGCTACCAAAGGAGCCGGATTCACGTGTTGAGGCGATCAATCAGGCTTTGCAGTCATGGGTCGGACCACCGTTCGAGGATTTCGATCACCTGCAAGGTGCCGCCCGTGCCTTGACTGAGATTCGAATAGGTCTTGAAGAACAGCTGGCGAAAGACCTCGAACGGCTGAATCGCGTCCCTGAGGCGATTGGAATCCTGGAGCGAGTAGTGACGCTAGAGCCGTTGCGCGAGACCACCTGGATCCAACTCGCGGAGCTTCTCGCAGCGTCGGGCCGCAAGGGAGAATCGATCCGAGCCATGGCCCGATACCGCGATCGTGTGGCAGCCGTTGGCCTCGAGCCTTCAGGGATTTTTGAGGAGGCGGAAACTCGCATTTTCGAATTTGAGCAGCCGCTCGCTGCGATGCTCATCAGTCCAACGACAAGCTTTGTGGGTCGGCTGGAGG